>DASPXY010000226.1:0-3810 GCA_035637055.1 Gemmataceae bacterium
GCCCATTCTCGACCTGAATCCGCCGGCAGGCGTCACGCGCGCGACGCAGCGCCGCAACCTCGACCTGCTCGCCGAACTCAATCGCGATCATCAGACACGCCACCCGCAGAACGCTGACCTGTCCGCCCGTATGGAGACCTATGAGCTGGCCTTCCGGATGCAGACAGAGGTTCCGCGCGTGTTGAGCCTCGACGGCGAGTCCGCGCTGACGCAGCGGCTCTACGGCATCGGCGAACCGGAAACGGATATTTTTGGCCGCAAATGTCTGTTGGCGCGCCGGCTGGTCGAGCAGGGCGTGCGCTTCGTGCAACTCTACGCCAGCGGTTGGGACTCGCACGACTACATCGAGGACGCGCACCGTAATCGCATGCGCGCGGTGGACAGGCCGATCGCAGGATTGCTATTCGACCTGAAGCGGCGCGGCCTCCTGGAGAGTACGCTGGTCGTCTGGGCGGGCGAGTTCGGCCGCTCGCCCGACAACGGCATCCGCGGCGGCATCAAGGTCGGCCGCGATCACAATGCCGGCGCCATGACCGTGTGGCTGGCGGGGGGCGGCGTCAAGGCGGGGCACATTGTCGGGGCGACCGACGACATCGGCCAGCGCGCCGTCGAGGTGGTGCATCCGCTCAAGGATCTGCACGTCACCCTGCTGCACTTGCTCGGCCTGGACGACAACCGCCTCACCTATTTCCACGGCGGCAGGTTCAAGCAACTCAGTCAAACGGGTGGCCAGGTCATTCGCGAGATTCTCGCCTGAGCACCGGGGCTCGGCGAGCAGACCGAGTCTGTAAAGCGCGGGGGAAAGGAGAGTGAGGGGATTGACGGCGGGATAACCGCAGCGGTACTATCCAACCGGCGCAGTTGCCTTGCGCCGTGGGCGTTATCCGGTGCTTCTGCAACTGGTGCGCAAGATAATTACCTAGTTCGGCGGCGCGGATGGGGGTGGCATGAACGCAGGATTCGTGGGTGGTCCGCTGAATGGCCAGACCTTCGACCACCACCAGATCAACGCACTCGCCAGCATTGTCCCGGTGTTCACAGAATCAGGCAACCGGCAGTTCCTCCTGATGCCGCCTCTCGACCAGTGCGAGCGAATCCTGCGGGGCGAGTTGACCAAGGACCAAGCACAGGGCTCGCTGCACCCATACGAACGTGCCTTCCTGCCAGGGGGTGGTGTGGAGTATCGGGACGCCAGCGGTGGTGCGCTTGATGAGGCATTGCAGTCGCGAAATCAACCGTTGAGTGCTGAGGCCCAAGCTCGAAAACAGTTATTCGGCCAATATGCCGACCAGTTCATCGAGCGACTGCGCAACATTGAGATTACGGGTGCGACGGAGGTAAGCATCGATTATCGTTACACGGATCAGCATGGGAACGCTCTCAATTCCAGCCCTACTTCAATCACACCCCGAACGTCAGTACGGATCCCCGGCGACGTTGAAGGGGCGAGGCGGTTTGCGAGTGCCGCGCATCTGGATTCGCTGATCGGTAACATCAACTCACTGGTCCGGAACGCGCCGACAGACATCCTCTCGTTCCCGGAGTATCCTGGTGTCGCGGTTCAGATCCAGAGTTTTGAGCTGAAGATCGTGCAACCATCGACATTGCCGGCGTTCAATGAGGAAGGGGATCTTCCGCCCGGCGTGCATCGCGCGACCCTGTCGGACGTTCTTGAACGCTTCGGTCAAGGCTCGGTCCAGCGTTGTGCCGTGGCTGATCGGTTGAACCGCATCTACCAGCTCGCAGCCGCGACCGGGCAGTTGGCGCGTTTCGTCGTTTTTGGATCGTTCATCACCGCCAAGGCCGATCCGAACGACGTTGACATCGTCCTCCTCATGGAGGACACCTTCGACCTGGCGTCCGTGACGGGTGAAGCCTCGTTGGTGTTTCAGCACATGGAAGCGGATGCTCATTTTGGAGCGAGCGTGTTCTGGACGAAGCGCTCCGGGGCGCTTGGCGGGGAGCAGGCCATGATAGAATACTGGCAGGCTCGCCGCGAAGGTGGCCGACGGGGCATTGTCGAGATTATAGGGGAGGGGTCATGATCGCGAACGACCGGGAACTGCAAACGACCTTGGAACGCATCACCTGGTTTCAACAACAGCTCGCTCATCTCCGCAGGACCGAGGCCAACCCTCTGAACTACCGCGCGGCGGCTTCCGGGTTCCTCGCGGAGATCGACCGCATGCAACTTGAGGTCCGAGAGTACTTCTGTTTCCTTCCAACCGAGAGCGGAGGAGCCGCCGAACCGGCGGCAGCAGAGGGCGGCCGCGTTATTGGCGTCTCGTGAGCTCCCGAGGCTCGGTGCGGCCGCCGCTGACTTTCTCGTTCGGCGGTGCAGGTCAATCGTGCGGCCGCCGCTGCTTCTGAGGTGAGGCCATGACAAACCACGTAAACGCCACGGTCGGTTGTCTGCTAGTGGGTCAGTTGCGTTGGGCGCAGCCATAATCGACCTTGTTGCATGGCCTTTCCTGTCAGCCGTTTGTGACAATCGGGCGGTGACCAAGAATGGCCACGAGCGAGGCAACTGACCCACTAGTCGGTGACTATCTGGATGAAGCCGAATGCCCGACGAATCTCGCGTTCCGCCGAGGTGAGGTGGTCCGTCCGCAGGTCGTCGCGAACTACCTTGACCTTTGGGGACGGGATGACGGCATGAGGGAGTTCACCGTCTTATTGAAGGACGGGCGGGTCGTTGCCGTTCGCGGACATGGCTTGAAGCATGAGCCGCACCCCCTCGCCGGGCAAGATGTCTTCAGCATTGTCGTCCGCACCACGACGGAAGAAGTGCTCGTTGCCCTTTTCAAGAGCGCCGATGTCGCTGGCATTTTCCACGGAGACCTGCGCGCGGATCGCAAGATCGCGTAGGAACCGCCGAACCAGCTGCAGCAGACGGCCGCACAACCTGATGACCTTCAAATCGCACCACGAGGCGCTGGACAGCTGGGCCATGAAGGAACGCGTTGTGGCACGGTCAGGAGACCGTGCCACAACGGGGTGGGTTGGTGTAGACATAAAGCCTCAGAACCTGTGCGCGCAGAACCAGCGCGGCGATCAGCGCTGGGGGGGTCGCATGAGATGAGACGAGATCCAATCCACCCATTGCATTGTACGCATGAACAGGCAGGGAGGGAAGAGGCTTTTCGCTGTCCTGTTGGTGTCCAGGCTCGGTGTGGACACCAAAATCCGCGCAGGCCCGCCATTCTACGTTCGCTCTGCCTATCCTGTTGCACCTCCCGGCGCCGGCGGTTATCTTCCGCCTTATGAGCGAAGTCCTGGTCAAGCCTCGCTACTTCGCCGGAAGGAGTATCATCATGTGCGTTCGTTACGGCTTTGCTCTCTCTCTGGCTTTGGCCTTCTCCCTCGCACCGCCAGCGCCAGCCCAGGAGCGCGCCCCGGCGAAGGTGCGCGTGCTGCTCGTGGGGGACAGCACAGTGATCGGGAGCGTCTGCCGCCGGCAGGCGCCCAAGGCCGACCACCTGGAGGACGTGATCCGCAAACTGCTCGCTGCCGAGAAGGATCTGCCCCCTGTCGAAGTGATCAACCAAGGGCGCGACGGCGAGTTCATCCACGGCCTGCTCACGGGCCGCTACGCCCGCGACATCGCGAAATTGCCGCGGGTAGACTTCGTGCTCATCCGTTACGGCCTGAACGACCGGGGCAGGCGTCCGGACTTCACCGCCAACTTCCCCAAGGACTACCGGGAACTGATCCGGCGTCTGCAGCAGGACCATCCTGGTTGCCAGGTCATCCTGGAGACGGTCATTCCCACCTCCAGCGCGGACGGCAACAAGGCGATCCATGACCTCG
>DASPXY010000227.1:0-6109 GCA_035637055.1 Gemmataceae bacterium
CACGCGGCTCGCTATGCGCTCATCGGCCTGCTCCTCACCAGCGTGCACCACGCCTATGGCGCCTACATCTACGCGACCCCGTGGCGTTACCACGCCGTGCTCATCAGCGGCGCCACCGCGCTCGTGATCCTCGGCTCGCTCGCCCGACTCCGCGCGCGGCCTTCGAACCGGTCCGGCACGTTGGCGCTCTGGGTCTTCGTGCTGACGACGCTCGTCGTCCCAGTGCTGGCGTTCGGCGTCTTCGAGGGCTTCTACAACCACCTGGTGAAGAACGTGCTCTACTTCGGGGGCCTGTCCACGACGCAGATGGCACGGCTCTTCCCACCACCGACCTACGAGATGCCGAACGATGCGTTCTTCGAAATCACCGGGATCTTGCAGGTCGTTCCCGCAGCACTTGCGGCTTGGCAGCTGTACCGCGTTGTGCGGAGGCGCCGGCTGGGGAGCCCGCTGTACGCAACGGGCAAATAGACGATAGGGCTGCAGGTGCGACGCTGTTCCTGCGCGGGTTGAGACTGTGCGCAGAGGCGCACATCATAAAAATGACCACCCCGCGAGCGCCGAAGTTCTCGCGGGGCGCTCGAGGAGCTAGCTCAGCCTGGCGTGCCGTTGCCGCCCGATTCATAGCAACCCATTAACGGGCCTTGTGCCGTGACGGCTCTCATCTCGAAGGTCCCGACCATTTGACCTCTGGCATCGCAGTTGAGCGTGAGTCACGGGGGTCAGTTTGGGGGTCAGTTTCTCCCGGCATGTTGCGACATCATGCTTCGAGAACCCCGGCACGGACGCCCGGTTCTCCCTCGAAAGCCGGCATTTTGTCGGTTTGAACTATCCCTCCCGTTTGTCTCTGGATCAGGAGAGTCCTGGTTCGAGCCCAGGAGGGGCAATGAGGCCCGGCAACGGCTTAGGTGTTGTCGGGCTTCGTCTATCGGCCCGCCTGCCGTAGTTTTGCCGTAGTTTCTCGGCTCTAGCCTACCCTACACTCCGCAGCTTTCGCGGAGCCTCCATCACCCCGAGCATCGACGCGTCATTGGTCTGCTGGTGGCACGTGAGAAGCGTGTTGGTGTCTCTCCACCTCCCCCGGCATGACATCCTTAAAGCTTCCTTACCGAACGCCTCGAGATCTCGCATCTCCCTGATGCGAATGGCATTACACACTACGACAGCTGCTCCGACCGCGCTTTCACATCATCGCTCAGCCGCCGCACGATCTCTGTGGTCCTGCGGATGTCCGATTCGCTGAGACCGACGCCCATGGTCGATGCGATCGCCAGGAACCGGGCGTTGAGCTCACGGTAGCGCGCGTCACCTTTCGGCGTGAGCTGCACCAGCTTCGAGCGCCGGTGCTTCGGATTGTCGATGAATTCCACAAGCCCCTCGGCCGCAAGCTCATCCGCCAGCCGCTGCATGCGCTGACGGCTGGTGGGTCGCATCTGGGCGATCTGCGGCACGGTGAGTGGACCAAGCAGCGCGAGGCTTCGCATAAAGCCGAAGGCACCGCCGCCCCAGCTGGTGATGAGCCCTGCCTTCTGGCCGAGCGCCCGTATCCTGAAGAAGCACTGGGCCACTTCGAGCATCAGCTCCGCGACCGCCTGGGCCTTGCTGTCGACGATCGGGTCCGCCCCCGTCCTTCGGCGCACCTCGGTCCTGTGTCGTGCCGACACCATCGCCTCCGTTCCCTTTGGCTGTACCAGTTTCTCCACTTGACACCGTGGTTGTCAACTTGTATAATGACACCCTAGTTGTCATTGCTGGGCGGAACCTGGCTGTGGAGCCCCCCAGCATTTGCGGGAGCAGGCATGGGCATGGACCCGGCTGGGCGGCAACCAGTGACCGACACCGGAACCGCGGGCGTCATCACGCGACCGCCCCTCCTCTTTCTCGCCGCTCTTCTGCTCGGCTTCGTATCGGATCGCCTGCTGCCTTTGCCGTTCCCGGTTCCTAGGATCGATGCGGTCCACTGGATCATCGCCGGCTCCCTGATTCTCATCGGTTTGGCGCTCGCAGCCGCGGGTATTCGCAACTTCTCACGGGCAGGCACCCCAGTACCCACGAACGTGCCCACCCGTGCGCTGGTGACGACGGGCGTTCACAGGTGGACCCGCAATCCCATCTATCTGGGCATGTTCCTCGTGTACGGCGGCATCGGCGTCGCCGTGCGCAGCCCGTCGATCCTCATTCTTACGCTGCCCCTTGCAATCGCCATCCGCTACGGCGTCATCGCACGCGAGGAGGCGTACCTGGAACGGCGCTTTGGGGACACCTACCGCGATTACAAAGCCCGCGTGCGCCGCTGGGTGTAGCCGTCGGGCAAGAGCGCCGACCCTACGCGTTTTGAGGCCGAAGTTCAGATCGGGCTTGATCGTGATCGCCGTTCTGTCGCTCGCGCTTGCCTCCTGCGCGACGATCCCGACACCCCAGGAGGCCAACGATGCCGTGCTGGTGCTCCGAAAGTACGGAAGCTGGGCATGGGCCATGGGGATTGCGCTCATCTGGGCCGATCTGGTGTTGCCAATCCCGCAGACTGCTGTGATCGCCGCGCTTGGTATCATCTATGGGACACTGCTCGGCGGATTGCTGGGGAACCTCGGCCTGATCACCGGCGGCCTTCTCGGCTATGGCCTGATGCGCACCTCCGCGCGGCGCTTCGCGCAACGCTTCGCTGGGCCCCGGTCTCTGCACAAGATGGAGAGTTTGTTCGACCAGGGCGGTGCTTGGGCAATCGTCCTCACCCGCAGCCTTCCCTACAGCGTCCCGGAGGCCACGGTCTTTCTCGCCGGACTCGCGGGCATGCCGATGAGGAAATTCACCGCCGCGCTGACCATCGGCAGCTTGCCCACGGCATTCGCGTTTGCGGCCATCGGCGCTGGCTGGGCGGACCAGCCGATCCTGGCACTCACGGTGAGCTACGTGCTCCCCATCCTCCTGCTACCCATCGCGCTCTATCTCATGCGGCTGCGAGCACGGTAAGAAATGTCAACACTGGTCATCGTTCTCCGCACTGTCTCCCTGCTGGCCTTTGCGGGACCCATGTTGCTGGGCGTCAGCGGGCGTCACGGAGAGCCCCAGACACGAGCAAGTCAGGAAGGTGGCGGTCGAGCACCCGTGGTGGCAAACCTCTCAGCCTTCGGCTTGTTCTTCCCTTCGCTCCTGATTTTTTCTGGCAGCTCTGAAGCTTCCATGGCGCTGCCGCTGGCGGTGTCAGGGTGCCTTTTCGCGCTGGGGGGCGCGGCCCTCGTCCTCAGATCTCGGGCCGAGCTTGGTCCAGCGTGGAGCTTTGTGCCCAAGGCAGATCAGGGCACGGGCCTCGTTACAACCGGCCCCTATCACCTCGTGCGCCACCCCATCTACCTGGGCCTCGCACTGCTCGCCCTGGGCGAGGCACTCGCCTTCGGCAGCTGGCCTGCCCTCATGGTCGTGCTGTCCGGGATTGTCCCGACCTTCGCCTGGCGCGCCCGCGCGGAGGAGAAACTGCTCAGCCGCACATTTGGCGACCGCTACGCCGTCTACCGACAGCGAACCAAGATGATCATCCCCCACCTTCTCTAACATCCTGCGCACGACGCGTCGACCATCACTCCCTCATGCTGAAGAATTCCGAGGCGTTGATCCACGACTTGTGGGTGCGTAACGGTGCGAGCCTTCTCATCATGCCGGGTTCGCCTCGGCCTGATGCCGTCACCGTGCGCTAGGAGCTGAGCGACTCGGAAATCCCTCGTTTTGGTCAGGCAATGACAGGCCGCCATGTGACGCGGCACGATCTTTCTCGGCACGGCTGGGGTACGAAGGGGCACGCGGCCCCCCGAGCTGGCGTACCGCTCCGAGCGTTCGAGGCGTAGCTCGCCACCCGATTTACGACAACCCTTTTCCATCATGGGACCGCGAGCGGGCGGCTCGCCGAGTTCGCCCTGCTGGGCGTAGCGGGCCGGACGCTGGTCGCGAGGTGCGCGTCGGCGAACCTCACAGGGTCGGTCTGAGACCGGGTGAGGGTCTCGCCGCAAGGGCGGCGGGAGGGTGACCGCGCGTTCTCCCACAAGATGAGGCATTGGCCTGCCTCGCTCCCAGCAGCGCCGCCGCTGGTCTTGACGGTGCTTCCAAAACCGTGGCCACCCTGAAGAAGGCCGGCAAAGTGGTGCAAACGACCACGCGCGTGGTGTCCAAGGATGGCGAGACATTGACGCTGACCGTCAAAGGAACGAATGCCGAAGGGCGAGTGGTCAACGACGTCTTGGTTTTCGACAAGTACTAAGTGTGACGGCCTGAGCCGAGCGTGTGCACGCCGCCCAGAGCGCATCCGGTCCCGTGGGCTACTCGGATGACACGCCACCCAAGTAGGCCCGCGCTATCAACCCAGGCTCGACTTGACCCAACGCATGAAGATCCTGGTGGTCGAGGATGAAGTAGGACTTAGGAAGGTCCTGTGTCGGATGCTCGCCGCTCTCGGCCACGAACCGACGCACGTTTGCACGGGCGATAAGGCCATTCTGGTGTTGGACGGCGTGGACCTCGTACTCGCATGCCGGGCCGGCTGAACGGCGTGCAGGTGCGCGCGATCGCGCATTCCCGCGGCATTCCAACGCTGCTGATGACCGGGTGGACGGATCAGGCGGGGCAGTTAGGTATCACCGGGAAGCCGATCCTCGCGAAGCCGTTTACAGCTGAAGAACTGCAGGTCCGATCAAGGAGGCGATGGAGTTCGGGGCCGAGTTCTTCACCAAAAGAGACCACTGAGGCATGGGTGTGCGTGTGGCGGGCATCCTGGCTGGTCTGGCGCAAGCTGGGTCCCCGTGAGGAGGGTTTTCCCGTCGATCCGGTCGAGACCGGCAGCACTCTTCCAACCTCCACGACTCGCGCTAGCGGCCCCTCGAAACGTGAGCGGAAACCTCAGACCAGCCCACCCGAGCCCCCCACGCCTCTGTTCGGCAGGTTGACGTACCCCAGCGCTGCTGTCGCATCTGGCCACCGCCCGGCGGGCTCCGCCACAAGACAGCGGCGCACCAACTCCCGGAGCCAGGCCGGCAGCGAGCGAACCTCTTCAAGCGACTCCGATTCGGCGGTCGGCGGCCGCCCCGTCAGCATCTCGTGCGCGAGCACTCCCACGGCGAACATGTCGTCACGCGGCCCGGTGAGGCCGCCCCCATCGCGGCGTTCGGGCGCGATGTAGGTGGCTGCACACAGGCCCGCGCTCGCCGTCCCCAGCGCACTGTGCGGGAGCGAGCGCTCCACGGCACCAACGATCCCCGCGTCCGCGACCAGCGCCTCTCCGTCGGTGAGGAGCACGTTTTCCGGCTTTAGGTCACCGTGGGCGACGTTCACAGCGTGCAAGTGAGCGAGCGCCGCCAGGACATCCTGGAGGATTGCGACGGTCTGGCGCAGCGGGAGTTCACCTTGGCGGACCAGCCAGGCGCGCAGCGTCGTGCCCTCGACGAAGCGCCGCGTGTGGTAGGCGAACGAGCCGGCGCGGCCAGCGCCGCGGGGGGTCACGATGTTCGGATGTCTTAGCTGGTCAGCGAGCAGGATGAGTTCGCGCTCGAATACACCGGAGTCCAAGGCGAGGGACAGTGGGCCTGGCAGCACTTTCACGAGCAGGTCGGGGCCGGCAGGCAGCTCGACGGCGACGAACAGGCGGCAGTCGCCAACCGGCCGCACCTCGCGCTGAACCCGGTAGACTGGGCCTAGCGCGTCCTGCAGCGCCGCGCGCAGATCGGCCACCTCGGCTCGGCTCCTAGCGCGACCGGTGCCGCTCTGCGCGGGCTGCGACGCTCCTAGCCAGTCCGGGGGCGGTCAAGCGAACGGACAAAACGAGAGGGCACAAGACAGAAAACTGCGTGCCGTGGTGCCGTCCGGCAATAGCAGGGGCGGGTCGGTCTGCTGAGAGGCTTGCCTAACGGCCGGGGTCCAGCTCACTGCCAACCGAAAGCTCTGATCGTCCTGTTGAGCGCTAGCGAAAGCAGAACTGAAGCCACGCAAAGGGGAAGCAGAGCTGCCAAAGCGATCACTGCCTTCCGCCAGAAGCCCCATCCGCGATTTCGAGCGATCAGAATCCAGGCCAGGGGTGCCAGGAACATCAGGACGAACCAACCCACGTAATTGAGCAGTGGAATCCCAT
>DASPXY010000228.1:0-3002 GCA_035637055.1 Gemmataceae bacterium
AAGGCTCGTTGCCGCAATCCCAGCCCGCACAGATCGCCGCGCTGGTGGCTGCCGCCGTCCACCACGACCGCCTGCCGGCCGCGGTGCGTCTGCTGCGCCAGCACCGTCGTCAGATACCAGCCCGCTTGCGCCACGAGGTAACGGCCCAGTTCGACACTCAGGCGCGCGGGTGTTGCGCTCTCGACGAGTGCGCCCAGTTCCGCCCCGATCGCGGCCAGGTCGATCTCCTGTTCGCCAGGGCCATACGGAATGCCGAAGCCGCCACCCAGGTCGATAAGACGCGGGACAATGCCCAGGAACGCGGCGGTCTCCAGCGATTGCTCGACAGCGCCGCGGAGATGATGCTTGACTGCCGCCGTGTCGAGAACCTGAGAGCCGGCGAAAACGTGAAACCCGATCACCTGCAGCCTGCCTGCGGCGATGACCTCGCGGCAGCGCGGCAAATCCTCGGGGACCAGGCCAAAACGTGAGTCCGGCCCGGCGACGCATACCGCGAGGCACTGGAACTGCGGCCGCAGTCGCAAGATTACTCTATTCTGTATCTCCTGACTCGCCAGAATTTGTAGCTCGCTGAGGGAATCGACGGAGATGACCGTATCAGGCCAGGCACGCAGTTCGGCGAGCAGCGCCGCCGACCTGTCGGGTCCGGTGACGAGGATGCGCTCGGGCGGGAAGCCTGCTTCCAGGGCCGTCAACAGTTCGCCCGCCGACGCCACGTCGGCGCCGAGTCCGTGATCGGCAAATACGCCGCACAGCCCGAGCGACGCATTCGCCTTGAGCGAGTACAGCACCTCGACGGCCGGCGGCAAATGGGCGCGGAGTTTCGCGACCTGTGCCCCGATGCGCTCGATATCGTAGGCATAGGCGGGCGTGCCGTAACGGCGGACGATTTCGCGCAGCGTCTCCACCGGAGCCTCGACAGGTGCGACCACTTCTGACGTTGGCTGAGCGCAGGGCGAAGCGCGTTCACTGGTGCAGGTCAACGGCATGAATCATCCTCCATCGGGACAATCCGGAGGGAAATCGTTCATTTCGAGGGCGCGGCTTTCACCTTGACCTCGGAAAAGCGCTGTTCCGCGAGGGCCTTCTTGACGGCCTCTTCGCTGAACGCGGTCTTGTCCTTGAGGTTGAAACGCACTTCACGACTGGGTACGTCGGTCAGAATGGACGCCTGCTCTACCCACGGTAGAGTCCCGAGTGCCTTGCGCACTCGGTCGGGTCAGCCGCTCGCTCAGAACATCCCGGGCACGACCAGGGTGACATCCCTTGGCCCCATTTCGGCGGATTGCTGCCCGCAGCCTGTCGAGATGATCCCAAGAGTGATAATGGCCAGCAGGAGTTTCAGAAAGGAACGCATCGGAGTCTCCTTGTAGAACTCTCCAGGTCACGGGGGCTCAGGGTCGTTGGCAACGATGGTCGCGGTAAAGCCCTGTTTCCCGACCGCTTGCAACAGCGCCTCCGGGGCCAGCCGGTCCGCATCGTAACGGACCTGCAGCCGGTCATTGTCCAGATAACCTGGATCCTCGACCACCGACTCGACCCCGGGAAGCCCTGACAGGGCCTCTTTGACCTTGTTCGGTCAGGCGTCTCAGAACAGGCTCAAACGCTTCACCATGCCCTCGACGTGCAAGGTGACGTCCTTCGGGTTCGCCGCTTTCGTGGTCGCTTTCTTGGGTGGCAGTGAATCTTCGCCCTGCGTGCCGCCGCACCCGGCCAGCAGCAACACGATACCGCCCAACGCGATCCCGACGCCGACTCGCTTCCTCATGAGCCATCCTCTTAGCTACCTGGCCAGCCTCCCGACAACAGATACCAGGTCCAGAAGCCGACCATGAACGTCAGGGAACACCAGGCCACGATGACCGTCGTGCGCGACCGAATCTTGCGGACATAAATGACGTAGAACGACCGCCCCAGCAGCAGAATCGAGGCGCAGAGCAGGAGCGGGGAAAGCCACTCGACCTCAATTCGAGTAGCCGCGACGCTCCCCGCTGACCCGAGCAGGGCTAGAACAGCAGTGATAATTCATCACCACGGCAACGACGCCAGCACCAGGACCATCGCGGCCGACACGCTTCGGATTTCGTGCTTCATGGTCGTCCTCCTCCGGAAGCCCACGGGTGGCCACCCATGGGCTTGGGTAGCATCACACCGTCGGCAGCATCGCCTTCGCCTTGTTGCTCTGCAGCGGGTCCAACTGACCCTCGGTCGGTTCCGCTCAGCAAAACCACGGTTCACTCAAACGCGGCGCCCGCTCGCGCTCCGTTGGCAGGACCGGCACCAGCGTGGACGGATCGCGACCTGCCGCCATCGACCAGACCCGGTAGAACGTCCGGCCGGGATCCTCGCCCGCATGCACGTCCTTCTCAACCAGCGCACTGACCTGCTTCTGCAAGCGGTCCATGCGCGAGTCGGGGTGCTTCCAGACATAGCTGAATGACGCCTCGTTCAGCGGCCCCAGGTGCGCTTTCATCTCGGAGCGGTTCAGCAAGTACGAACCCGGCGGCACCAGCAGCCGAATTGTGTACTGTACCGGATCGACATTGTCGATCATGTCGTTGGCTTCGATAAATGCGAGCATATCGAGGTAGTCGCCCAGGGTCGTCCACGGCGTGAACGCCACCCAGGTCGGCCGCGGAGCGATGCCCGCCGCCCGCACCAGCTTGAGCGCCTGCTCGATGTCCGCCTTGGTATGGTTCTTCTCCAGGATCGCGAGCACCGTATCGCTGACCGACTCGACCGCCGAGATCAGGAACAGGCAACCGAGTTTGCCCAGTTCCGGCAGGATCGCTCCGCGTTTCAGGATGTGCTCGACCTTGGTGGTGATGTCGAAGGTGAGGTCGGGAAACTCGGCGTGCATGGCCCGCACGACGCCCAGGGCGTGGCCCGGGCCGTTCAGGAAATCGGGATCGCCGAAGGTGATGTGCTCGGCGCCGGCGCGCACCTGATTGCGGATGTCCTCCAGGACAACCTCTTGTGGCACGATGAAGAAGCGGCCGCCG
>DASPXY010000229.1:0-6610 GCA_035637055.1 Gemmataceae bacterium
GGATAGCCGAGCGGCCGCGACGCACTGCCGCCCGGCGGCGACGACGCGCCGGTCCAAACCGTCAACAGGTGGTTGTCGGGCGCTCCGCACGGGTGCGTGAGGCGGCCAACGTGGTGCGACTTCGGGTTCTTCGGGTCGGCCAGCGCTGACGAATCGTCGTGGGACTGGATGAAGTGCGTCAGCACCTCCATGCCATGCGGTTTGAACGGCAAGCCGACGACGCGGCGCCCCATGTACATGCCGAATCCCTTTTCCTGATACGACGCCGGCGCGAACGCGGGGGTATCCGCCGGCGGCCGGGCCGGGAACTTCAAGTAGGTGCCGAACCCGCCCATCGACAGGATGTAATAGTCGCCGACAACGATGCTCTCGTCAGAGAGTTGGGCCTGGAAATGGAAGATGCCGCCGCCGTGGCTCTCATAGGCGCTGACGACGGGCCCCCAGTTGGTGCCGTCGGGGTGAATGCTCCAGATGCCCCACTTGGTGCGGTCGCGCAGGCCCTGCGATTCGAGCGAGCTAAAGATGATGCGGCCGTCCTTGAGCACGACCGGGTGCAAGGCGCTGCCCACGTTGAGATGGCCGATCTTGTCGACGTTGCTGCCGTCGTCGTCCATGACGAAGAGTTGCATGGCCGGGCGATTGCCTTGCCGCGGCGACTGGAAGCCGTCGCGATTGCTGACAAAGGCGACGCGGCCCCCCGGCAGCGGACAGGGGTGCATGTTGTAGACGCCCACCTTATTGGCCGTCTTCCCCTGTTGCGGAGCAACGCCCGTGTTGGGGGTCCACTGCTGTTGCGTCAGGCGCACCGTCTTGCGCGTCTTGACGTTCACCTTGTAGACGTCGGCGCCGCCGCGTTCCGCGACATCGTGGAAATACGTGTAGTAGACCCACTGGGCATCGAAGGAGACGTAGGGATCGGCGATCGCGCCGGCCCCGCCGGCGACCAGCAGTTCCGTGCTGCCGTCGGGATGCAGCACCATGAGGTCGGTCGAGGCACGCATGTTGAACGGTGCGCTCGCGTCCGGCCAGACCATCGCCAGGCGGTCCTTGCCGTCCTTATCCTTCGCGGTGCGCGGCGCACGAACGTAGACGATGTCGTAGTCGTACTTGACCGACTTGTCGCTGGCGACGGGCGCCGGATCAACGCGCAGAGGCCGCTTGAGAGGCCCATCTTGCCCGGACAGGGGCTGGCCGGTGAGCAGTGCCGCCACCAACAGGACCAGGCCCGCCGCCGCATACTTGATCTTGCTGTTCAACATCGTTTGGTTCTCCGAAAAAGTCAGGAATCAGAAGTGAGGAATCAGCAACAAACAGATTTCGCATTCCTGACCGCTGACCGCTGACTCCTGACTATTGTCCAACTTGCTTCACGTCATAGCACAACAGGACACTCTGATCGCGGAGATACAACCGGCCGCCGGCGATCACAGGGTGCGCCCACGCATTCTGTTTGCTGCGTTCGGGCTGGGCGAATTGGCCTTTCTCGATATAGCGTTCCGGATTGGCCTCAACGAGAGCGATGGCACCGCGCTCGCTGCGGACGTACAGATGACCGTCGGCGTAGACGATCGCGCTCTTGCCCACGCTTTTGTCCTGCCAGGCGATTTTGCCGGCCTTGAGGTCGATGCACATCAGCGCTCGGGAATGGGTGCCGTAGACGTAGTCGCCCAGGCGGATCATGCCGCCATGGTCGATTTGGACCTGGTTCAAGTAGAAGGCTTCCCTGGCTTCGAGCTTGGTGCCGTCCTTGAGAATGTTGGCGAGACCGCCGCCACCACCATGGGCGGAAGCGGCGAAGATTGAATCGCCGTACTGGATGGGAGTCGAGATGTTGGCGGTTTCGCTGGCGGGACGATCATAGTGCCAGAGGAGCATGCCGGTGGCTGCGTTGACGCCGACCACACCCCCGGACAGGAACTGGACGTATTGCTTGACGCCCTGGATTTCGCCGACGATTGCCGACGAATAGGCCGCAGTGGTATAGGTGCGTTTTCTGGGGCCGGGCAGGTCGGGCAGGTTTGGGATGTCGGCCTTCCAGATGACCTCGCCCGTTGTTTTGTTTAGGGCGACGATCGGGGCGACCTCGCCACCGGGGGTGCAGACAAGGATATCCCCATCAACGAGCGGCGATTCGGTGTAGGCCCACGCCCCCGCTTTGCCGGAGAAATCCTTCCGGAAGTCTTTGATCCAGACCTGCTTGCCGTTTGCAGCTTCGGCACAGAGGAGTTTGCCGTTGGAACTGATGGCGTAGATGCGATCGCCGTCCACGGTGGGGCTGCAGCGCGGTCCGGGATAGGCGCCGGCCATCTTGCCGAACGGCCTGGACCATAAGGTTTCGCCATTCTTGATGTCGATGGCGATGAGGCATTCCTCATCCTTGGTATCCTTGGTGGTGCCCAGAACAAAGAGCTTGCCGCGGGAGACGGCGGGGCTGGAATAGCCGGCGCCGAGATTGCTCGCCTTCCACAGGAGACGCGGTCCCTCGGCGGGCCAGGCTTTGAGCAGTCCGGTTTCCTTCGAGATGCCGGTGCGGTCCGGTCCGCGCCAGGCGGGCCAATCTCCCGGTTCGGTTTTGAGTTGCGCCAGCGCCGGCGCCAATGGCACAAGCCAGAGCAACATCGCGAACGTGGCTAGACGACCCTTCATGAACAAATCCTCTTGTGGTCGCAGACTTGGCGCCCACCACTCACCACCTGGACCCGGCGAAACCCCTGCGCAGGCCGTCAGCGCTTCTTGCCAACGGACGCCGACCAGGTTTCGTATTCCTTGAGGCAATCTTCCGGACTGACAAACCTCTTCCAGACCAGGCGTGCTTTGAAGCCGTACCCTTTGCCTTCCTCGACCTTGTGGATCACGTACTGGAAATCCCACGCTGGCCTGGGGGTTGTCGGCCTCACAAAGAACTTGAACAGGCTGAAGCGAATCTCATCCTCCGCGCTGTACATCTTGTCGAACATCAGCAGGAAGACCATGCCCTTGCCCGCGCGGCCGTAGTAGAAGGGCTTGGTAAAGCGGGGATAATCGTAGCTCCACGAGTTCAGCTTGAAGTCGTGGTCGGCGTCGTACTCCTGGTCGGCCGCCGGGAGACTGCGGTAGGTGCCGCCCTGGGTCCAGTCAGGATGGCGTTTGTCGCGAGGGCCTAGGGGTGCATCGGCCTTGATCCACTTCTCCTTCTCTTTCGCTCCCTCGACGCCCAGAAAGTTCAGGGCGATGTCGTCAACATTATTCATGTAGTTGGCGAAGAACAGGATGGCATAACCCCGCTTGCCGAACAGGGCCTTGTCATGCGCGGTGCAGCGGAAGTCCACGTCGATGTAATGTGGCTTGGTAACGGTGTACTTCAGCGTGCTCGACATGGCCCACGGGTCGTCCTCCTTTTTCCGCACCAGCTGGGCCGATTTCCCATTCGGCAACGTGACCAGTTCGAGCTTGCCCTTCCGCGGCGTGAACTTATTGTTCGGATTCTTGTGGCCGGAGATGATGTGTTCAAAGTTCAGGCCGGCGCGGACGAAGGCATCGACCTCCGGGGCATCCTTCTGGTGGAACAAGGAAGCCACGCCGCTCAGGAATTGGACCTGGTCTCGAATGGTGACCTTCAAATCCCCTTCCGTGATCGTCACCGTTTTCGATTTGGGGCGCTGGTCCTCCGCAGAAAGCAAGCAGGACGTGGCCAGCGTCAAACCGACGACTCCCGCAGCCGCTGTTGCCGAAAACCAGCGCCTGGTAGTTAGGTTCATAGGTGCGCTCCTTTCGGGCACTGGTCAATCTCAAAAATGAGCCGGACACGACGCGGAGCGTCGTGAAGTTCAGCGTCGTGCGGGCTCGAACGGCGTGAAGATTACCAAATAGGCCGTGTCCTGGGAGCCTTCGTTGAGCGTGACCGAGGCGCTGTGGCCCTGGGTCAGGCGGGCGCCGTTCAGGCCGACACTGTTGAAGATCACACGTGTGTGTTCCGTGATCTTGATGGTGACTTTCTCCACCGGCTGGCCGCGCTCGGCTGGCGGAACTTCGATGGTGAAGCTCTTGCCGTCCTTGGCGACGCCCACGACCGGCCCGTGCAGGCTCTTGAGACGTTCCTTGACCTCTCCCTTGGGCGGCATCAGAGCGATGGCGGCGGCGGTGTCCTTGGAGCCTTCCACCAGGGACACACTGGCGGAGTAGCCTTCGGTCAACTTTTCGCCGGCCAGGGAGACATTACTATAGGTGATGTGCGTTTTGGCGTCGATCTTGATGTCGGTCTTGGTAGGTTCCCCGCCGCGTTCCTTGGGAGGCGTTTGCAGGGTGATGACCTTGCCGCCATCTCCAACGGCGGCGATCGTGCCGCTGATGCTGCCCCCCTTCACGATACGACCGCCCTCCGGGCTGCCGCCCCGGAAGTTGACTTGGGCGGCAACCGTCTTGGAACCGCGCTCCAGCCACACGTCCGCCGAGTAACCGGCCGTCGGCTTGGCACCCCCCTTGACGACGTTGGCATAGTTCAACATCGTCTTGATGGCCAGTTTGATCTCGATCGTCTTGGTGTTGTCGCCGCGGCCGATCTCGAAACTGAGCGTCGTGCCGTCCTTCGACACCGCGGTGACCTTACCGCTGACGTCCGGCCCCAGGTGGTTTTCCCTGGAACCGACCAGGATCTTCGCGGCGACATCCTTGGCGCCCTTGGTGGTCCAGATCTGGGCCTGCAGACCTTCGGCCAGTTTCGCGCCGCCCAACCCGACGCCGAAGAATTTCACCTCGGTCTTGTCTGTGAGTTTGAGGTCGTGCTTGACCGGCGCCCCGCCGCGCTCGGTGGCGGGTGTTTCGATGGTGATCGACTTGCCGCCCTTGGCGACGGCGACAATCTTGCCGCGGAAATTGGCCGCGTTCGGGTCGGGCTTGCGGTCGCCGCGGTCCTGCTCGGCCAGGGCGGTGAAGTCGGCGGCGCCCACCGGCCGCTCGGCCGCGGGCGTTGGCTCCGCCGCGGCCGAGCGATCAGCCAGGCTCCGGTGCGCGAAGAACCCCGCGCCGGAACCGAGGACGGCGACAACGAACAGAACGAGGGCGGCACTTTTGATTTTGGCAAAGAACATGGTGGACAATACTCCTTCGGTAAGAGCGGCAACCTCGGCCGAGACCACGGCAGTCGCTGGACCTGCCGCAACGAAGGTTGCAGCCTTGACAGTGGCAAGGGCGAGCGGCGCCGGCACGGCGGCCGAGAGCGTGTTTTGCGCGAGGAGCGTGGCGAGCGCCCCCGCCGACAGCGCCACACCGCGGCGATTCAGGCGCTTCGCCAGCATTCGCCGGGCGCGCGCCAGGCGCGTCATCAGTGTGCCTTCCGGCCAGCCGAGTTGCCTGGCCGCCTCCCGTTGCGACTGGCCTTCGAGATCGCACAGGATGACCGGCACCCGATATTTGTCGGCCAGCGCGTGCAACTCCCGATCGAGCAGCGGCCACAGATTGCTCCACGGGCTGGCCGTGGGAGCAGCGCAATCCGGCAGTTCACTTACCTGCTTCTCACGTGCTTGTCGCCTGGCGATCATGGATTTCGCTCTCAAGGCCGTGCGATAGGCGACACCGTAAAGCCAGTTGCCGACCAGCGCACGCGGCCAGATCGACGCCGCCTTGCGCGCCAGCACCAGAAAAGCGGCCTGGAAAGCGTCCTCCGCGTCGTGGATGTTGCCCAGGACACGCCGGCACACGCTGAAGACCATCGGCCCGTGGCGGCGGACCAACCCCGCAAAGGCTGACTCGTCTTTGCCGGCAATGAAGCAAGCAAGCAGATCGGCATCTGTGAGTGCTTCCGTGCCGTGCCAAAGCGCAGCCCGCTGCAGGCTATGCAGAACCCCGTTGAGTTGGCCGGTCGCCATTCGCTTGGCCTCGTAGGTGAGAGACGCTATAGATTATTGCCTGGAATCGCGGGAATGCTTTCAACGATTTTTGAATCCCTCAGACCGCCCACCGGTGCCAGGCCAACGGCAACCGCTGCGCAGCTGCGAACACCCGCACTATTCGGCCGACTTCCGCCCGATGCAGTACAGCACCTCCTGGCGGTCGTCCTCGACGACGCGCAGGTACAGGTACCCGCCGCACGCCACCGGGGAGGCGAACGCCTGCTTGCCGAGCTGGTTCTCCGCGACCAGCTCCAGCTTCTTCGGGTTGGCGCGGAACACGTGCGTCTTGCCGTTCTCGCCGGGAATGAAGATGTGCTCGCCTACGACGATGCTCCCCGGCCTCTAAAGCGCCCCGCCGATGCCCTCACCCGAACCGCCGACACCGCCGGCCGCGATCTTCAATGGCCCGCCCTGAAGGGGACCGGCAAAGAGATGAACAGCGTGTTGCGGCTGGCCGAGGGGCTGAAGCCGCCCCCAGAAACCCTGCCGCTGCCGAGCCGAGAAGCGGGCACCGCCCAGCTGCTCGAGGCGCTGCCGCGGGCCCGCTGGGCGCACCTGGCCACCCACGGCTTCTTCGCCGCCCCAGGCAGTGAGGAACGCAAGAAGCTCCTCGACGAGCGGCTATTCACTTCGGCTTTCGGGGGGAGCGGCTCGGCATCGGGACACGCAACCCGCTGACTCAGACGGGCGTGGTGCTCGCCGGTGCCAACCTGAAGCCGAAAGGGCCAGACGACGACCGCGGC
>DASPXY010000230.1:0-3397 GCA_035637055.1 Gemmataceae bacterium
CTGGGATGTCGACAGCGGCGGGGAGTTACAGCGCTTGCGGCTGCCGCGCGGCTGGGTGGAGAAGGTCGCCGTTGCCCCTGATGGCCGGCGCGCTCTCGTGGGCGGCTCGGCGGGATTCCTCCAGCTGTGGGAACTGTCGCGGTAAGATAGGTCGCTTCGGAGCGGCTCACGGCCCAATGCCGCCGTGGACGCGCTGATACGTCATGTGCGAGGGCTGGTCGATCATCCACCAGCGTTCCCACTCACCGGCGATCTGGCGCAGGTCTTCCGACTGGAAGAGCATCTCCTGCATGCGCGTGTTCGGGTTGCTCGAATACATGTTCATGAAGCAGCCCGTATTGGCGAGCCCCAGGCTCACCACAGCGAGCAATAGCAAACGGCGCATGTCAGGCCTCCCTACCCCCATCGGCGTCCGAATCAGTAACGCCCTGTGCCAGCCCCCAACCCCGAGCTTGCGGGCCATGAGGACTTTATCGACTGTTCCGGTTCGCTTCTTGAGGCGAACTCTGCCGATCGTATCGGGCCATCAAGGCAAAAGGAAAAAGGCAAAAGGCAAAAAGAAGACAGAAGGTTTCTGTCCACTTTTTGCCTTTTGCCTTTTTCCTTTTGCCTTGTCCCCCATCAGGGGGTCGGCGTCTTGCGAGTGCGGGCCGGCTTGGTTTTCACCGTGGTGCCGCCGTGTTCGTCCTGACCGTTCGCCCCGTCGAGCGAGCCCGCCGTCGCGGCGGGTTCCTCGGCGACCAGCTCCATGCGGCGCACGCGCTCTTCCATCTCCTTGCCTGGTTTGAACGTGACGACGTTTTTCGGCTCGACGTCGACCTTGGCCCCTGTCCGGGGGTTGCGCGCCTTGCGGGCCTTGCGGCGTTTGACCTCAAAGACGCCGAAGTTGCGCAACTCAATCCGCTTTTCCCGCAGGAGCGTGTCCACGATGGCGTTAAACGTCTTCTGCACGATCTCCTTGGTCTTGAGCTGGGTCAACCCAAGCTCCTCAGAGATTTGTTTGACAATTTCTTTCTTCGTCACCGGTAAGTTCTCCTCGCCGAGCGTGCCGGACAACCGGCTTATCCGCCATGGATGATTGTTAAGTGTAAAAGCCACATAGGGTAATGTCAAGGGAAAAGCCGGCCCTCTGTGCGATTCTTCCCGAGCCGCTCGCGGGCTGCACTGTGTGCGTCGCCCGCGGCCGGCCGTCGCTGCGGATTTCTCGGCGACAAAACGGATCCTCAATTGCGAAGATGCAGACAGCGGCGTCAGTTGTTCCAGTCCTCGCCGAGCGGCATCCCGTCGCTCGGATGGAGGGCGACGTTCCACGTCTGCGGGCTGAGGTTCGGGTTGAGGGTGCGGGTGCTGCCATCGGCCAGCGCCACCAGCAGTCCGGCCTTCTCATAGCTCTGCGCCATCAGCGGCGAGCACAAGCACTGCTTCGCGCTGGGTTGGTGCTGGAACGTGGCCTTGGGGTCGGCGGGATCGGCCTTGACCGTCGCCGGGTTCTGCCCGAAGAAAGCCGCGGTGTCCGACTTCGGCGGCGAGGCGTAGCGACTACCGCCCTTGCCGCAGACGCCGTACTTCGTCGCAAAGACGATGGTGTTCGACGTACCGTCCGGGAAACTGCCAGGGATCCGGGCGTTGGCGTTCATGGTGTCTGCCAGCGGCACGGGGGCGTCATACTTGGCCGTGCTGTTGCCGAAAACGCGCAGATTCGCAGCGAAGTTCTGAATACCCGAGGGCGGTTTTGGGTTGGTGTTATCGAGCGGGGAGACGAACACGCCAATCTCGACCTTGTCGCGGTCGCCACCACCGCCTTGCTGCAGGTACTGATTGTACAAAGGCCCCTGCTCCACGTAGGGCAAGATGTATACATGAACGGTAGCGTTTGTCTTGAAACCGAGCGCCTTGTCGTAGGCGGGCGGTAGTTTCTTGAAGGTGTCGTTGTGAGCGTGGAGGGCAATCGCGATCTGCTTGAGGTTATTAATGGTGGCGGTCCGGGCGGCTGGCTGCTGGCGCGCGGCGTAGATTGCAGGCGCCAGTAGGCCGAGCACGAGCAGTCCCAGCGCTGTTACGACCATCAGTTCGGTGAGCGAGAAGCCCTTACGTAGTGATGTGTGAAAACGAGTCATCCGAAATGTCCTCCATTCGAGGTCCGACGGGGAGAGAAGAGTGGCAAAGTGCAACTGGCGCGGTGTCAGGTCGCTACCGACAGATAGCGTGGCGACCGGACACCACTCGGAAAAACTCCCGTTCGCGAAGTCAGCTGCGGACCCGGTCATTTGGGATTATTCCAGTCGGCAGCGATGGGCTGAGCGTGGCTCGGCGTGATGACCAGGTTCCACACCTGCGGGCTCACGCGCGGGCTGACGCTGCGCGTGCTGGCGTCGCCCATGGCAACGAACAGGCCTGTTGCTTCGTAACTCTGGGGCAGCGCAGGCGAGCAGACACATTGGGTGTCGTTGGGCATCGTCTGGAAGGTGGCGGTGGGGTCTGCCGGAGCGGCGGCCACCTTGGCCACATTTTGCCCGAAGAAAGCCGCCGTGTCCGACTTCGGCGGTGAGGCATACCGGCTACCGCCCTTGCCACAAACGCCGTACTTCGTTGCGAAGAACACGCAGTTCGACGTTCCGGAAGTGAAATGCCCCGGCATACGGGCATTCGCGTTCATGGTGTCGGCCAGGGTTACCGCCGCGTTCTCCTTGACCTTGCTGTCGCCGAAGACACGCAGGTTGGCCGCGAAGTTCTGGATACCCGCTGCCGGCTTCGGGTTGGTCTTGTCCATCGGCGACAGGAACGGCTCCACGACCGCCTTGTCGCGCTCGCCGCCGCCCCCTTCCGTGCGGTAGAGGTTGTACAGTTTCCCCTCCTCGATGAACGGCAGAATGTAGACGTGAACGGTCGCATTTGTCTTGAAGCCGGGCCATTTGTCGTACGCGGGCGGAAACTTCTTGTAGGTGTCGTGGTGGTTGTGACAGGCGATAACGATTTGCCTGAGGTTGTTGATGGTGATAGTCCGGGCGGCTGGTTGCTGGCGGGCGGCGTAGATGGCGGGCACCAGCAGGCCGAGCCCAAGGAACCCCAGGGCTATCACGACCGTCAATTCGGTCCGTGAGAAGCCCTCACGTCTTGCGGTGTTGGATCGAGTCACGGGAAACATCCTCCTGGTGAAAGAAACGCGAAGGGTCAGCCCCACCGGAACTGACCCGTTGCCCGACCCCCCATTGCTCACGCCGCCGAACCCCTCCCCCCAACCCCCTCCCCGAAGCGGAGAGGGGGAGCCAGACATACGCTTCTTCTCCCCCTCTCCGCTTCGGGGAGGGGGTTGGGGGGAGGGGTTGCCCGCCTCAGCCACGGAACAATTCCTCGATCGGCTCGGCCTCGGTCAACGGCAGCGGTCGATTCTCCGGCC
>DASPXY010000231.1:0-8070 GCA_035637055.1 Gemmataceae bacterium
CCTGACTCCAGGATTTCGCTTGAGGCACCCTCCGGGCAGCGACTGCTCTCTGTCTATGCGCAATCCTTCCACGGCATCTCCACGACCGACTACGCTCGGTTCGGCCGGTTATTCTGGGAGGTCGCAAAGGGATCGCCTGGCTGGACCTTCCAGCAGAGTACGGTTGACACGACTGCCCCATACTCAGGGCGAGAGCATATGCTGTGGTGGCAAGATGGAGATGGAGAACTGCGAACTCTGGCTCGGGAGGGAGCGCCGGTCGTCATTACTGGCAGTGAAGCCTGGGGGAAGCGAGGCGTTGCAATCAGTCAGATGAGCGAACTCCCGGCGACTGTCTACACGGGAGAGTTGTTCGACGACAACACGGCCGTGATTGTGCCGTTGGACCAAGCGCATCACCCGGCGATTTGGGCGTTTTGCAGTTCTTCGCATTTTCGTCAGGCCATTCGCAAGATCGACCGCTCCATCAAAGTGACCTATCCGACTATGGTCAAGATCCCCTTTGACCTCGCCCGTTGGGAGGCCGAAGCCAAATCCCTCTATCCCAAGGGCTTACCCAAACCGTTCTCCAACGACCCGACACAGTGGCTCTTCAAGGGCGACATCGCGACCGCCGACGCTCCGCACAATCTCCAGGTGGCGATGGCTCGCCTGCTCGGTTACCGATGGCCCGATCAGGCCGCCGACAAGCTCGACCGCTTCACCCTCCCCGAAGGCATTCTCTCCTTGGTCGCCATCGGCACCGAACCTACGGGCGCGGAGCGTTTGCGCGAGTTGCTGGCCGCCGCCTATGGCCCCGACTCGTCGCCGGCTCGGCAAGAGGGCCTGCTCGCCGCCGTGGACTTCGGCGGCAAGACGCTGCAGGACTGGCTGCGTGACGGCTTCTTCGAGCAACACTGCAGAGTGTTCCACAACCGCCCTTTCCTCTGGCACCTCTGGGACGGCCGCAAGGACGGTTTCGCCGCGGTTGTCAACTACCACAAACTCGACCGGCGACGGCTGGAAACGCTGGTACACCATCACCTCGGCCTGTGGATCAAGCGGCAGCGCGACAGTGTGGACCGGGGCGAAAGCGGCGCCGACGGGCGACTCGCCGCCGCCGAGGATCTGGAGCGCCGGCTCAAGCTGATCCTCGGAGGCGAACCGCCCTACGATATCTTCGTGCGCTGGAAGCCGCTGGCACAGCAGCCGATTGGTTGGGAGCCTGACCTCAACGACGGCGTGCGCCTCAACATCCGCCCGTTCGCGACTGCTGACGTGTTGCGCCGCAAGGTGCCGTCGCTACACTGGAAGAAGGACAAGGGCCGCGATCCGGAGAGCGCCCCCTGGTTCTCCGTGTTCAAGGGCGACCGGATCAACGATCATCACCTCAGCCTTGCCGAGAAGCAGGCGGCCCGTGGAGAGAAGTCATGACCACGCCGGGAAACAAGCCGGAGCCGGCAACCGTGCTGGGCCGTTTGCTGGCGGCGCTGACGCAGGCGTGTGCCTACAACCGCAACGACCAGGTGCCGCCGGCCGTGCTGCTCTGGACCGACCTCGACCGCCAGTGGGAGCCGCTCCTACCGCGCTTGCGGGGCATCCTGCCGCACCTGCTGACGCTGGGCACCCACGACCCCGCCACGCGCACCGGCCCCGCGATCTGGCTGCGCTGCGTGATCGCCCGCACTCTGCCCAACGTCGATTACTGGCCGCTCGACACGACGCCGATCCTCTATTTGCCCAGTGTCAGCCGGCCGCAGTTGCGCGCCGTGGAAGACTGCCCGCTCCTCCTGCAACCGCTGGCCCCCTTGCAGTATCGGGGCGCCTTCTGGTCGCAAATCAACGGCAAGGACTGGACGGTTGCCGCCTTTCTCCAGGCGGAGAAGGGCGGCCTTGGCCTTGACGTTGCCCGTGACGCCGACACGCAAGAAGCGCTGCGCACCGCCTTGACGGACCTCGCCGATGTGGAGGTGGGCAAGCTCGCCGACAAGCAACTTTCGGCCGAGGACTTCCGCGCTCTGCAAATTCCCGACCCGGTGCGGATGCTGCTGCGCTGGCTGAACGACCCGGAGGCCACAAAGCAAGAGTGGGACAAGGGGCGCTGGAAGACCTTCCGTGGCATCTGCAAGAAGCAGTATCAGTTTGACCCGGAGGGGGACGGTGTTCTGGGCGGCGCCGAGCGCCTGGGCCAACGTGGGAATAAATGGCAAGACGTGTGGCAGCGGTTCGCCGAGGCCCCCGACCTGTACCCACACTTGCCGGAACGCCTGCGCGCGGGCAAACCCACCGGACTCAACCTCCTCGGCCCTTCGGACACCTGGCCGCAGGACAACGAACAGATGGAGCAGGAACTCCGGCAGGAGTTGACGGCCATTCGGTCGCTGTTGCCATCGCAGCTGCGAGCCAAACTGACAGACCTGGAGGCCCAGCACGGTCAGCGCCGCGACTGGGTCTGGGCGAAACTCGGGAAGGCGCCGCTGGCCCGAGCGCTGCAGCCGCTCATTGCGCTGGCCAAGGCCACCGTGAAAGCGCTGAACGCAGCCAACCTGCAGGCCGTGGCGGACGCCTACGCGGCCGAGGGATGGAAGGCGGACATGGCCATGCTCGACACACTGGCCGCAGTCCGAGCGACCGAGGATGTGGGTGCTGTCCGCGAAGCAATTCTGGCCCTCTACGAGCCTTGGCTGCGCGATACGACGGAACTATTTCAGAAGTTGTTCCCGGCGAGCGACGGCCCGAAGCCCCCTGCAGCGTCATCGGTGGACAAGGGGGTCTGTGTCCTCTTCGCGGACGGCCTGCGTTACGATGTGGGGCAGAAACTGCGTGCGGCCCTGACCGGGCGTGGCTTCACTGTGGAGGCGGGTTGGCACTGGGCCGCCGTGCCCCCGGTGACGCCGACCGCCAAGCCGGCGGTGTCCCCCGTCGCCGACTTGCTGACCGGCACACCCAGCGGCGAAGGGTTCTGTCCGCAGATCGCAGCCAGTGGCAAGAAGTTGACCAACGACCGCTTCCACGGGTTGCTGCAGGGTCGCGATTACCAGATCCTCAAGGGGGAGGCGATGGGCGACCCCACGGGCCGGGCGTGGACGGAATCCGGCCGGATCGACCGCACCGGACACGAGCAGGGCTGGGAGCTAGCGCGCCGCATCGAGGAGGAGGTGCAGGGACTGGCGGAACGGACTGCGGCCCTGCTCGCGGCCGGGTGGAAGGAGGTTCGCATCATCACCGACCACGGTTGGCTGTTGCTACCGGGCGGGCTGCCGAAAGTGGAATTGGCGAAGGTGGTGGCGCAGGATCGTTGGGGCCGGTGCGCGGTGCTGAAGCCAGACTCGACGGTGTCCGTGCCGCAGGGCGTCTGGCACTGGTCGAAAGGCGTCTGGGTGGCCCTGGCGCCGGGCATCAGCTGTTTCGTTGCGGGCAAGGAGTACGCGCACGGCAGCCTGAGCCTGCAGGAGTGCCTGGTGCCGCAGCTGAAAGTGCTGGCATCACGTTCCCCCGTGTCGGCCAAAATCAAGTCCGTCAAGTGGGTGGGGCTGCGCTGCCGCGTTGCCGTCGAGGGGACTGTGACTGGCCTTCAGGTGGACCTGCGCACGCGGCTGGCCGATGCCGGTAGCTCAGTGGCGGCGCCTAGGCCGGTGACCGCTGATGGGACCGCTGCCTTCCCGGTGGAAGACGACCACGAAGGTGCTGCCGTCACGGTGGTACTCCTCAGCGCCGACGGGCAGGTAATCGACAGGCGCCCCACAACCGTGGGCGGGGAGGGGTGAGATGGAGTTGGACGCGCTGGATATGCTCGCGGCCCGGGCCTTCGAGGGCTACATCGTCCGCAAGGATCTGGTGCGGCGTTTCAAGGGCCAGTATCCGGTGCCGACCTACGTCGTCGAGTTCCTGCTGGGCCGCTACTGCGCCAGCACGGACCCCGGCGAGATCCAGGAGGGCCTGCACATCGTCGCCCGCCAGCTGGCCGACCGCACCGTCCGCGCCGGCGAGGAGGAATTGTTCAAGGCCCGTGCCCGCGAGAAGGGGTCCGTCAAGCTGATCGACCTCCTCAAGGCCCGGTTGGACACGAAGACGGACTCCTACGTCGCCGAATTGCCCAGTCTGCAGGTACGCGACGTGCGCATCGAGCCACGCTTGGTGCAGGAACACGAGCGCATGTTGACCGGCGGCTTCTACGCCGAGGTGACGCTACAGTATGACGCCACCATCGCCGAGGAGGCGAATGGCCGACCGTTCGGCGTCGAGGGACTACGGCCGATCCAGCTTTCCAAACGCGAAGTGCTCGAGGCCCTGGTGCGCGGCCGTGAGGCATTCACCACCGCAGACTGGAAGCAGTTCCTGGTTCGCAGTATCGGTCTGGAGCCGACCGCCCTGACGGCCCGCGCCCGCGACATGATCCTGCTGCGCATGGTGCCGTTTGTTGAGCGCAACTACAACATGGTCGAACTGGGGCCGCGCGGCACGGGCAAGAGCCACCTGTTTCAGCAGATCTCGCCTTACGCCCACCTGGTTTCCGGCGGCAAGGCCACGGTCGCCCGCATGTTCGTCAACAACGCGACGGGGCAGCGCGGCCTTGTCTGCCAGTACGACGTTGTTTGTTTTGATGAGATCTCCGGCGTGTCCTTCGATCAGAAGGACGGCGTCAACATCATGAAGGGCTACATGGAGTCGGGCGAGTTCAGTCGCGGCAAGGAGAGCATTCGTGCCGACGGTTGCATCGTGATGGTCGGCAACTTCGAGGTGGACGTGGAACACCAGCAGCGCGTCGGGCACCTGTTCGGCCCGATGCCACCAGAGATGCGCAACGACACTGCGTTAATGGATCGCATCCACGCCTATCTGCCGGGCTGGGACGTGCCGAAACTCTCAACCGGGCTGCTCACCGACCACTTCGGGCTGGTGAGCGACTTCCTGGCCGAGTGCTGGACGCGGCTACGTTTCCAGACGCGCGTGAACCAGCTGCAGGGGCGAGTCCAGTTTGGCGGGGCGCTGAGCGGCCGCGACACGACCGCGGTGCAGAAGACCGTCAGCGGCCTGCTCAAGTTGTTGCACCCCCAGTCGGAGGTGCCGCCGCCCGACGAGGATTTCGAGTGGGCGGTGCGCCTGGCCCTGGAGTGCCGACGACGGGTGAAGGAACAGCAGAAGCGGATCGGCTCGGCGGAGTTCCGCAACACGCACTTCAGCTACCACCTGGGCAGCGATGGCGTGGAGAAGTTCGTCGCGACGCCGGAATTGCAAAGCGAGAACAACATCGGCACGGACCCGTTGCCGCCGGGGCAGATCTGGACGATCAGCCCAGGGGGACCGGACGAAGGCCCCGGCCTGTACCGCATCGAGGTGAACGAAGGCCCCGGTTCCGGTGTCAAGTTGCTGAACCGCCCAGCGCCGCAGTCGTTCGTCGAGAGTTTGAAGTGCGGCGAGCAGAATCTGTACGCCCGTGCGAAGGATCTGGTGGGGGACCGCGACCCGCGGCAGCACGAATTCACCGTGCAGTTGCGAGCGTTCGATGCGTCGAAGGCCGGAAGCGCTCTCGGATTGGCGGCGCTGCTGGCCTTGTGCAGTGCCTTGCTGCAGAAGAGTATCAAGGGCGGGCTTGTGGTCATCGGCGGATTGAATCTGGGCGGGTCGATCAACCCGGTCCACAACGCGGTCAGTGTCGTGGAACTGGCGATCGAGAAAGGAGCGAGCCTGTTGCTGATGCCGGTTTCTTCTCGCCGGCAGCTGGTTGACCTGTCGGACGATATGGCCACGAAAAGTGACGTGCAGTTTTACTCGGATGCGCGGGAAGCTCTTCTGAAAGCCCTGAGCGATTGAGCGCTGGAGTCATGGATTCGCTCAACGTGTCAGCGCACGAGATTCGGAGAAAACCCATCCTTACAGGCAACAGCCAAGGAGATCGTCCTGTGAAAGCAATCTTCGTGCATGGCGTTACGGTCCGACAGGAACGTTACGAACAGCTTCTGGCCGCCGTTAAGCAGGGGGTGTCGGGAGTAAGTCCCGAGATCAGCGTTGATGGTTTCTACTGGGGTGACAGGGGCTCGTCACTCCACTACGGTGGGAGCAGTATTCCCGGCTTCGGGGCGGGGAGACGGGCTGTTTTGGAAGCGGCGGTCGAGCCCGCTCGACTGACACCCCAGGGCCAACTGCTTGCTCTTGCCCTAGCAGATCCCCTCGCTGAACTACAAGCCCTGAAAGACCCCCAGGAGTTCAACGCTGCCGGCGCGGGCTTCCAACCGTTGCCCGCTGGTGTTGAGCAACGCAATCAATTACTCTGGCAGAAACTGTCCACGGTAACGGGCGCTCTCGTGGCGGAGCCGCAACTCGGTCCTATGCTAAAGGCCAGACCAGGAGAAGCCGAGGTTGCCACCCTTGTGCGAAGCTCCTTTGAGGCTGCGGGTCAAGCTGATCGGGTTCTCACCGTCGTTGACCTGCTTGACCCTCTCATTCGCTCCGTGACGGCGTCGCTGTATCGTCCGCTGTCGGATCCTGGACCAGCCCTCAGCCCGCCGGTTGCCTGGGCCTTTGTGGAGCAGGCTGTCGAGCGCACCCTCCAACATGAACTGGGCGGGCAGCGGGGATGGTTGGGGGACAAGTTGCGCGAGAAGAGCCAACAGGCCCTCACGGCCGTGTTACGGTATTTTCGTCGCCAGATCATGGAGGCGGTCGCCCTCTTCGTGGGCGATGTCCTGGTCTACCTCGCTCAGCGAGACGCAATTCTGGCGGATCTCGACAAGCGAGTCACCGCCCTGGTTCCCGCTGGGGAGTCGCTCTGGCTGATCGGCCACAGCCTCGGAGGTGTCATCTGCTTCGACTACTGCTGTCAGACCGACCGGACGGTTGCTCGTCTTGTCACGGTAGGGAGTCAGGTCGGCCTACTCGGCGAGTGGGGAGCGTTGCGTGCAACGCCACCTGGAGGCGGCGCGAAGATCACTACCCCGCCCAAGGTGGGCGAATGGCGCAATATCTACGACCCCAACGATCTGCTCAGCTTTCTGGCCGCTCCCGTGTTCACCAACGTGCAGGACCTTGAGTTTGATACTCGGGCGCCCTTCCCACCCGCCCACAGTGAGTATTGGAATTGCCCGACCCTTTATCGGCGTGTTGTCGGGTAGCCCTCCCTGCAGGAAGTCCAAGCCGATGAGGAGAATACCGTGCCCCGAGACGATTACTACGCCTTGGTCATCGGCATCGCGCGTTATCCGCACCTTCGTCAGTTGCAGGGGCCAGTGAAGGACGCCAAATGCTTCTGCAAGTGGCTGCTTGGGTGGGGGGAGGTTCCTCGGGAGAACTTGTGGGTCGTGGCCAGCGCGGAGGATGTCGGGGGGACTGCCAGATGCGTCACTGACGAAAAGCTGCAAAACCTCCCCGAAAAGAACCATATCGAAACTACCGTCGAAGAGATGTTCGAGAGAGCCGGGAAGCGCTGGCCCGACACTGGGGGTCGCCCGGTCCAAGATGATATCGACGAAGCATTTCGCGCGCTCTTCCACAAGGCTCGCCTCGGTCAGGGGAGGCGACTCTATGTGTACTTCGCCGGTCACGGTTGCTCGCAGGAGATTCGTCACGTCGCGCTCATCATGGCCAACGCCACCGCTGAGGAGTTAAATCTGAGCCTGAACGCGCGCGAGTACCACGAGGGCTTGGCCCGGACTGCCCTCTTCCCCGAGCAGGTCATGTTCTACGACTGCTGCCGCAACTACGACCGTCGAGTGCTGGGACGCGGCCCCCCCTGGACACGCGACGATCCCGCTCCGGGCGCAGTGAACGTTGCTCAATTCGTCCTTTTTGGGGCCGGTTTCACGGAATATGCCAACGAGCGCAACCTGATCTACTCCGAGCGCCGGGGGTTGTTCACACACGCGCTGTTGGAGGGACTCCACCAGGCCGCGATTCTCCGAAACGGGAACTGGGTGGTGACGGCCCAGAGCCTGATCGAGTACGTCACTACGAGACTTGGTGAACTGGCACGGGCAGAAAGCCTCAGTCAGCAGTTGAGCCGAGAGTTGGTCGGTAATCCGAATGACATCGTTCTGGCGACTCTCGATAACCTCCCGCCAGTTCCCGTGACGGTGTCAATGCCGCTCGGGGACC
>DASPXY010000232.1:0-5619 GCA_035637055.1 Gemmataceae bacterium
CATACGGCGTAGGTCTGAATTCTGCGAGCAGCTTTTTACAGCTCGGCTCTTGGAACCCCTTGGGCAGCCAGACGACCCTGACGCTCATTGCTTTTTGATCCGCAACTCCGTCGTAGGCGGTTGCTCCGACAAGTTTTGCCATGCACCGGATTTGAAAGCGTGCATAGTGGGGGCGGTCCTCTCGGTCGCGAGCTTGGAGTTGCACCATCTGGGCCAGAAGTCCTTTTGTGATGTTGATGGTTGCTATCTTCCCGGGCATCAACTTTTCCCCGAGCAGATAATCCTCCCGTGCCACCTCGTCAAGCACCCAGGGGGTAGGGGCCTTCTGCCGTGCCTCAGGTTGGCCTATCATGTCGATAAAGCTGAAGACTGACTTGGTCTCCACCCGGAGACCGTCGATCGGTTCATCCCCGACGTTCTTGACAACGACACGAGGGTTCAGGCGTAGAAAGTCCTCCACCTGGCCAAGCGTGAGCTCGTTCATCCCGGTGATCGGCGACACCTTCTGCAAAGCCGGAGGCACATCGTTCGGGCCAGGCAGTGATTCTACCAGGTCGAGTTTGGCACGGATGTTCCCCACCACTCGATCATAATTTCGCCGCGAAGTCACGGCGTTGAAGATGGTCCCAACCCCGCTCGCCAGAGCCACTATCAAGGCAAGCCAGGCGACCAGAGAAGCCCGCTGTTTCTGCCCGGCAGGGGGCTGTGCCGGTGCGGCGACTCCGTTGGCGGTAACTGGGGCGGGAGCCGGGTTGGGAACAGCCGCAGGGGCTGCCGGAGCGTGCGGGTTGAGCATTGCTGCCTGCCGCTGTGCGTTCGCCCGTCTAGTTTTTTTCCTGGACATTGAGGGAACCCATCGTTGTTGGCACGAACCACCCACTGATATTATAGGAGTGCCAGGATGCTGCAGGTGCTCTTGTCTTAAATGGTACAATACTTTAGGGTTCTGGCATCGACATTCAGGGGGTGTTTATGGGCTGGTTCACTGACCTGTTTACTGGAATGAAGCTCAACCCCGTCCTCCGAGAGCGTCTCGCCCTCGCCGAACAGAAGGTCAAGGACATGGAAGGGGAGAGCAAGGCCCGATAAGGGGGGCCCGATAAGGGGACGCATCTTGATTCGCACGATTTCAGAACTTTCTGAAATCGTGCGAATCAAGATGCGTCCCCTTATCGTCCCCCCCTTATCGTCCCCCCTTATCGTCCCGAACATCGGCTCACAACTCCACAGTCGAGCCAAACTGCTGGTCGGTTCGCTTGCGCGCATAGAAGTGCCAGCCGTCCCCTTTCTGCACCCCAACGACATTCGCACCGTTGAGCGGGTTGTACTCGTCCCCAGGGACCGGGACCGCCGGATTGAAATTGGGCCTCAGCGCCATAAAGACCGCATGCCCCTGGCCGTTGATCAGATTGTAGCGATTGGGGTAGTTCACCGCGCCGAGGTTCAGGTAGTTATTATGTTCCACCGTCAGGTTGTTGCGATTCGGCCCGTAGGCCAGGAATTGACACCCGGACAGGTCGCAGGTCACGAACTTGGTCGTGGTGTTGGGGAGGGCGATACTGTTGTCGTTGTTCGGGTCCGCCGCCAGGAAGAAGCCGTGGAAGTAGTCGAAGTCGAGCAGGCCATTGGCGGTCTTGAGGAGGCTCCCGCCCGGCCCTGCGTTGGTTTCCTCGAACCTGAAGCGGCCGATCCCCGTGTGGATCGACCCCGGCGCACCCACGTAGCTGGCCAGGGGCACGATAAACCGATGCGTCATGATCCAGACTTGCGGGTTCGCGTCGAATTCGCTGGTCAGGCTCACGGTCCACCTCGCTCCATTTGGAAGGAGAACGGGACATTCCCTATGCCACTACTCTTTTTGTGCCCTTCCCTTACCCTTCGGCGCGTATCCGCTTCCGGCGAACGGACAAAATCACTAACCCGAAGCGTAAGCGAGGGCAACTCCTTCCCTCGCTTACGCTTCGGGTTAGTGTGCGAGGAGCACGCCGAGTGTTGTCCGGTTGCTCTTACTCCCCGCCCTTGGGAGCAGGAGGCCCTGGCACCGGGATTGGCGGTGCTGGCCCGACCACCGGAGCCGCCGGCGCCTCGCCGCGCGGCAGATTGAAGGCCACGCCGCTCTTGCTCTTTTTCCACTCCGTCAAATCGAGTTGCAACACCTCGACTGCTTTCTCTAGTTGCCGATCGATCCCGCGCGCCAGGTCGTCGGGGTGCGGCTCGACCGCGAAGTCCGGCGCCACGCCCTCCTTCTCCATGTTCACCCCCTTCGAGGTGAACACGCCCGTCCGCGGCAGAGCGAAGAGTGAACCGTCGATCAACCGGATACGCCCCGTGCCGATCACATGCGCTCCCGTCGGCTGGCCGACCAGTTTGCCCAGCCCCTGCGACCGGAACGCATGGGGGAAGATCTCCGCATCGCTGTAGGAGCGGTTGTTGATCAGCAGCACCAGCGGCTTGTTCCAGCGTCGATCCGCCGAACGCAACACCGCGCCGATGCCGCCGTGTCGCTGCATGAAGAACGTGTGCTCACGGCCGCCCAGGTAGTTCAGCACCCGATCGTGCGTGAAACCGCCGCCGTTGAAACGCACGTCCAGCACGATCGCCTCCTTGTCGTAGTTGTCGGAGTAAAGCGACCGTAAAAATCGATCTAGCCCGTCCTCGTCCATGCTCGGAATGTGGATGTACCCGAGTTTGCCCTTGCTCAACTCGCTGACGCGGCGGGCGTTGGCGTCCACCCAGCGCTGATAGAGCAGCGGCCGGATGGTCGGCCGGCTGACCGCCTGCAGCTCGACGCGCCGTGCCTTCTCGCCTGGTTTGTTCGTCACCTGGGCGACCACCGTCTCCCCCGCCTTGTCGTTGAGGACGCGCGCCAACTCGACGGTATCCGTCAGCGGCATCCGATCAATGCTCTCGATGATGTCGCCGGGCTTGAGATTCAGGCCGCGGCGATCGGCGGGGCCGCGCTTGAGGATCTCCGCCACCTTCAAGCCGGGGCCGCGATACTTCTCGTCGAAGAGCAGGCCGAGGTCCGCCGTCGCCTGCTCCGGCACCGCCGGCGGTCCGACAATGCCCAGATGCGACGCGTTCAACTCGCCGAGCATCAGGCTGATCAGCGCATACAGGTCTTCCTTCATGACGACGTGCCGGACCAGCGGGCGATAGCGGTCGCGGACTTCCTTCCAGTTGGCGCCGTGGAAGTTGGCGTCGTAGAAGTTCTCGTACAGGGCGCGCCAGGCCTGGTCGAACAACTGCAGGAAGTCGGCGTCGCGGCCGACGGTCATCTTCGCCTCGAAGGGCACCAGCGCCGGCGGGCCGCCCAGGCCAGGGCCGGCGGGACCGGTGCCGACCGCCGCCGCCATGCGAATGCCGCCGTTGCCGTCGCGGAAGTAGAGCAGGCTCGCCATCGCCCCACGCGACCACTGGATCTGACTCGGCCGCAGGTTGCCGGTCGAGAGCCGCGACAAGCCGTTCCCATCGGCGCCGACCAGCCACAGGTCGTCGCCATTTTGCTGCCCGCGGAAGGCCACGCGCGCCCCGTCGCGCGAAATGGCCGCCTCGCCGACCATCATCGGCGTCGGCTGACTGACGCGCAGGTGGATGTCGTCCCAGTCGATGTCATTCGAGGCCGGCGCTCCCGGCACCGCCGGTTTCTGCAGCGACATTACGAATAGACTTTGTGGCACATTGCTGCGCCGTTCGCTGAGGAACGCCAGGCGATTGCCGAACTTGCTCCAGGTCACGCCGGTGTTGAAGGTGGCGTAACGGGTGACGTTCCGGGCCGGGTCGAGCGCCGTCGCGCCCGTCGCGGGCACGATGTACAACTCGCTCGCCCAGGAACCGTCCATGCGGGCGTAGACGAACCACTTCGAGTCCGGCGACCACTCGTAGTCGATCACCATGCCCTGGTTAACGACCACCTTGACGTCGGTGCCGTCGGGATTCATGGTGACCAACTTGCCCGCGCGCAGGAACGAGATGCGCTTGCCGTCGGGCGAGAAGGCCAGGCCCGACTCGGCCTCGGGGGTGTTGGTGAGCTGCTTCACCTTGAACTGATGGGCCTTGACCAACTCGGAATGGTCGGGGTCGTCGGACTGCAGCATGTAGACGTCTTCGTGACCGCCGCGGTCGCTCAGGAAGATCAGCTGTTTCGCGTCGGGCGACCAGGCGACACCGTGATCGTAGGCCGGGTTGTCAGTCAGGCGCTTCGCCTTGCCGCCGCCGCGCGGGATGAGGAAGATCTCGCCGTGAACGACGAAGGCGATGTAGCGATCGTCGTGCGAGACGGCGAACTCGCTGACGCCGGTGTCCTTGAAAGTGACCGTTTTCTCAGGATTGGTCTTGTCATCGGCATGCACCTCGATGGCGAGCTTGCGCGGACTGCCGCCCTTCGTCGAGATGATCCACAAATCGGCGCCGCCCTCATAGACGATCCACTGGCCGTTCTTGCTGATCCGGGCCTTGCGCACCGATTCCTTGTCGTGCGTGGTGAGCTTCTGCGGCTTGGCGGCACGAGCGGCGGGGTTTATCCCCGCCGGTTGGTCGGCGGGGATAAACCCCGCCGCTCGTTCGGGCTTGAGGGGGTCGAGATCCTGGCGCACGATATTCGCCGGTCCGCCGGCGGCGCTGTGGCAGTCGGAGACGTAGTAGAGCGAGCGACCGTCCGCTGACCACATGGGCGAGTTATCCTGTCCGCTAAAGCTGGTAACGCGGAGGTTATTACTGCCGTCGGCGTTGCAGAGCCAGATGTCATCGTTGGCCGAGCCGCGATAGCCCTTGCGATACCAGGTGCCGGGACCACGCACATAAGCAATGCGAACGCCCGTGGGGGAAAAGACCCCTTCGCGACCTTCCTGGGTGCTGACGCGCGTTACCCGGCCGCCAGTCACAGGGACGGTGTACAACTCGTAGGCGAAGGGGAAACTGTTGTTGCGCGACGAGCTAAACAGGATGTGATTGCCGTCGGGCGACCAGCCGGTGACATAATCGTCGGCCGAGTCGAAGGTGAGCCGCGTCGGCCTGCCGCCCTGGACCGGGACGACGAAGACGTCATAGCTGCCGTGGCGGTTCGAGGAGAAGGCGATCTTGCGGCCGTCGGGGCTGAAGACGGGGTAGATGTCGTGCTTCTCGTGCATGGTCACCGGCCGGGCGACGCCTCCGATCGCCTCGACGACCCAGATGTCGCCGAGATAACTGAAGGCGACGAGCTTCCCATCCGGGGAGATGTCGGGGGTGCGGGCGAAGCGAATCGGCTCCTGTGCCTGGGCACGAGCCGGATGGGCGACGATGAGGATTGCGAGGGCGGTGAAGAGGGTGGTGGGGAGGCGCATCATTCGAGCATGCCCTGTCGAGGAGTGGGGGAAGGCCCTACGGTTGGCTACGCGGGTAGCGGCTTGGGAGGCTACCCAAAGGGAAAGACGATCAAATCCCAGGAAGACCACAAGATCATCATCTAATTCCTCATCTTAGCAGGGCCTCGCAAGGATTGCAAAAGAGAACCGGCGGAAGGTGACAAGGTGTGTGGGCAGCTGAAAAGTTGGTGGAATCTTTGTACACAAAAGGGCAAGCGGTCGTTTCGACGAAAAATCCACTCCCCGCCTCCGAGGAACTGCCATGTCGCAAGCT
>DASPXY010000233.1:0-4070 GCA_035637055.1 Gemmataceae bacterium
CCGCAGCCGGTTGGGGAACATCTCGCCCAGCAGCACCCACATCACCGGCCCCCACGACACGCCGAACGCCACGATGTACAGGTTGGCCGCGACCAGGCCCGTCACCGCTTCCGCGTGGGTCAGTACCGGCTTGCCGTCTGCGCCCACCTGGGCCAGGGCGAAGACCACCGCCAGGGCGCCCAGCGTCAGAGCCATGCCGATCGAGCCGCCCACGAGCAACGGCTTGCGGCCCAGCCTGTCGATGAGCATGATGGCGGGAATGGTGGCCAGGATGTTGACGAAGCCGGTCAGCAGGTTGATCTGCAGGGCGTGCTCCTCCGTCATCCCCGCCGCCTTCCAGAGCACCTCGCCGTAGTAGAAGATGACGTTGATGCCGACGAACTGCTGGAAGGCTGCCAGGCCAATGCCCACCCAGACCACGGGGGCAAGCCGACCACCGCGCTCGATCAGGTCGGACAGGCGCGGCCGATGCTCGCCGCGCAAGCTCTCTTGCACCTTCTGCACCAGTTCCTCCGCGTCACCGCCGATGCGGGCGAAGACCCGCAGGGCGTGCTCCCGCCTGCCGGTGGCGACAAGGAAGCGGGGCGACTCCGGGATGAGCAGGACGCCCACCAGGAAGACGGCGGCGGGCACGGCTTCCATCCAGAACATCCAGCGCCACGCCGGCGCCCCCGCCCACAAGGTCGCGGCAGCCCCGCCGGCGGCCGAGGAGATGAGGTAGTTGCTCAGGAAGGCGCCGAACAGGCCCAGCACGATGGCGAGTTGCTGTAACGAGGCCAGCCGGCCGCGCAGACGGGCGGGGGCCACCTCGGAGATGTACATGGGTGCCAACACGCTGGCGGCACCGATGGCCAGCCCTCCCAGGAGCCGCCCCGCGATGAAGACGCCGGCCGAGCCGGCGGCGCCCGTGATGAACGCGCTAATCAGGAAGAAGCCAGCGTTCAGCAGCATGGTCGGGCGCCGGCCCATGAAGTCGGCCAGGGTCCCGGCCAGGAAGGCGCCGACGGCGCAACCCAGCAGCACGGAGGCCACGGCGAAGCCGGTGGCCGCCGCCTGGGTGCCGAAGGCGCCCGCCAGCGCGTCCACGGCGCCGTTGATGACGCCGCTGTCGAAGCCAAAAAGGAAGCCGCCGACGGCGGCCACGGAGGACAATGCGATGACGTAGGCCGCGCTGCCGGCAGTTCCTTCGCTGGTTGGACGCGGTGCGGTACGGGCCGCTTCCTGGGCCGCCCCGATGCCTTGCTGATCGATACTCATGACAGGCCTGGCCTCGAGAAGTTGGAGAGGTGGGACTTTGAGAAGCTGGAACGCAATCCCCGTGCCGTGGAGCTGGCAGCAGAGTTTTCAGAGGATGTGCGGGGATTTAGAGAGCCTTGAGACGATCCCCAACTTGCCGTGAGAGCAGGGAGGGCGTGAGCAGGGGACGCGAGCATTCCGACCTTCTGTGCATGGCCGGTAACGGCGCGGACAGTCGTTGATCTGATAGCTGTCTTACCGGGATCGCTGGAACATCTACCACCACATCTGCGGGGTGTGCGAAGCCGCCCATTGCACTCCCCAAGGGTTTGGGGGTCAAGAAGGCAAGGGAATGCCGGCACGAAGAGCAGCGATGCCAAACCCTTCCTCCGGCGACCAAGACTACGGCATTGAAATTGCGATCCCCTCATAAATCGCTGCACCTTTCGCCGTTTGACCCGCAGGAGACTCACGCCATGATTCTGGCCGGTGACATTGGCGGTACGAAAACCGTGATTGCGCATTATGAGGAGTCGGGCGGCAGCCTCCGCCAACTCCGCGTCGCCACGTTCAAAAGCTGGGAAGATCGATCCCTCGAGGACATTCTGGCAGCTTATCTGAAGGACAGCCCCAAGTTGCCGCTGAGGGCGGGCTGCTTCGGCGTGGCCGGTACGGTCCAGGGCGGGAAATGCCGCACGACGAATTTGCCCTGGCAACTCGACGAGCCAGTGCTGGCCCGGGCCATTGGCGCGGAGCGGGTCAAATTGCTGAACGATCTGGAAGCCGCGGGTTATGGGATGCTCCAGCTCTCCGCCGACGAGATGTGCGTCCTGAACCCCGGCAGCCATCCTGGCAGGAAAGGTCATGCCGTCGTCATCGCCGCGGGCACCGGGCTCGGCGAGGCCATCCTCTGTTGGGATGGTCAACGGTACCTTCCCATGGCCAGCGAAGGCGGCCACGTGGATTTTGCCCCGCGCACGGATCAGGAGATTCAGCTGCTGCGTTATCTGCGCGCCAAAATCGGCGGGCGCGTCAGCATCGAGCGCGTGCTCTCCGGCCCCGGATTCTACGACATCTATTGTTTCCTGCGCGACAGCGGGCACGCCTCCGAACCCCGTGGGTTGGCCGAGAAACTCCAGGGGGTAGATCCAGACCCGATCATCACGCAATTGGCGCTGGCAGGCGAAGACCCGCTGTGCGTCGCGACGCTGGAGCTGTTCGCGACCCTGTACGGCGTCGAAGCCGGAAACCTCGCCCTGAAGTGCCTCCCAACCCGCGTGTTCGTCGGCGGGGGGATCGCTCCCAAGATCTTGCCCGTGCTCCGGGGCGGGAGCTTCCTGCGCGGCTTCACGGACAAAGGGCGGTTCTCATCGCTCATGAAGAGCATGGAAGTCAGCGTCGCTCTGAACCCGCACGCGACGCTGATCGGGGCCGCGCACTATGCACTGAAAATGTGAGCCAGCCATGCCACCGACAACCGCCAGACTGCGCTGGGGCATCCTGGGCGTCGCCCATAACAATAAGCGCCTCCTGCCCGCCTTTGCCAGGTCCACGCATGCCGAGTTGCGCGCCATCGCCAGTCGATCTCTGGAACGCGCTCAAGCTGCCGCCGCAACCGCCGGCATTCCCACCGCGTACGGCAGTTACGAACAGCTCCTCAATGACCCCGTGATCGACGCCATTTATAACCCCCTGCCCAACCGCCTGCACGCCGAATGGACGATGAAGGCCGCGGAGCGCGGCAAGCACGTCCTCTGTGAGAAGCCCCTGGCACCCACCGCCGCCGAAGCGCAGCAGGTGGTCGAGTTCTGTCGGGCCAGGGGCGTGCGGCTGTCGATTCAGAAAGGAGGCGTGCGGTGTCGCTCGTGCGCCGGCCGATCCTAGCCCGGATCGTCTTCTTCCGCTTCGCCAGGGCGCGTGACGGACAGCCCCAGGTCCTGGAGTTTCAGGCGCAAGGTTTGCCGGGCGATCCCGAGCAGGAGAGCGGCCTGTTGGAGGTCCCCAGGCGTGTGCTCCAGGACGCGGGGCAGCAACAGCCGGTCCACCTGCCGGTGTGTCTCCGCGTACAGGTCGCGAGCGGCGGGCGCGAGCCGTTGGCGGATGACGAAGGTCTCCACGCCGGGCTCCTGCCCCGCGGGCGGCAACGGGGCGGCTTCGCCAGGCTCACCCAGAGGCTCTGGCAGGAACGCCGGGAGCAGGACGGCACCGCTGGCCTGGAGCAGGGCCTGCTTCAGGACGCTCTGCAGCTCCCGAATGTTCCCGGGCCAGGGGTACGCCCGCAGCCGGGCCATCGCCTCCGGGCTCACCTCGCGGACCTCGCGGCCCAGTTCGCGGTTGAAGCGCCGCCGGAAGTGCTGCACCAGGACCGCCAGGTCGTCGGCCCGCTCACGCAGCGCGGGAAGGTGGATCGTGAACACGCCGAGGCGATAATACAGGTCCGGCCGGAACTTCCCCTCGGCGGCGTCTGCCTTCAGGTCGTGATGGGTGGCGGCGATCAGCCGCACGTCGGTGCGGACCGTCTCGCTGCCCCCGACGCGCTCGAACGTCTGCTCCTGGAGGACGCGGAGCATCTTCGACTGCAGCGCCAGCGGCATGTCGCCGATCTCGTCGAGCAACAGCGTGCCGCCGTTGCACTGCTCGAAGCGCCCGATGCGCTTGCGGTCAGCGCCGGTGAAGGCGCCCTTCTCGTGGCCGAACAGCTCGCTCTCCAGCAGCGGCTCCGGAATGGCGGCGCAGTTGAGGGCCAGGAACGGCGCCTTGGCCCTTGGGCCGTGCTGGTAGATGGCACGCGCCACGAGTTCCTTGCCGGTGCCGGTCTCGCCGGTGATCAGCAC
>DASPXY010000234.1:0-13945 GCA_035637055.1 Gemmataceae bacterium
TCGATGGTGCTTGGGGCGAGCGCCCGCAGGTGATCCAGCAACTCCGCCAGGCCGTCTTGTCGCTTCAGTTCGTCAAACCAGGCAAGGCGGCCGTTGTGATCGGCCATGCGGAACCATTGTTTGACCCGCGCGAGGATCGCCCCGTCGGTGCGCCCGTGTGCGGTGCGCAGTTCGGCGAATCGCTTCACCAGCGGCAGCCAAAGCGCGGGCGTCTGCGCGAACGATTCCCCCCAAACCGCACCGCCAATGCCGAGTTCGCGAGTCGCGACGCGCGCCAGCATCGGATCGGCCACCGCACCACGGCCCAGCATGAAGTGCTCACAGCCGGTCTCATCCCGACAGCGGCGCAGGTCGTCCAGCGTCCAGATCTCGCCGTTCGCCACTACCGGGATGTCCAGTCGTGCCCGGACTTCCCCGATGGGCTTCCAGTACGCCGGCGGCCGATAGCCTTGCGTCTTCGTGCGCGCGTGAATCGTGAGCCAGTCGGCGCCCCCTTCGGCGGCGCGCTCGGCGTTGACGTGAATCGCGCGGATATCGTCCCAGCCCAGGCGGAGTTTCGCGCTGACGGGGAACTCCGCCGGCACGGCCTGACGAACCGCGGCGACGATTGCGCGGAGACGGTCGGGATAGCGCAACAGCGTGGCTCCGCCGTCGTGGCGGTTCACCGTCGGCGCGGGACAGCCGAAGTTGAGATCCACCGCGCGAGCGCCGAGCCGGACAGCGACGAGGGCCGCCTCGGCGAGTTTGTCGGGATCGCCGCCTAGGAGTTGGATCTGTACCGGCAGCCCTGTCGGCGTGCGGCAGCCGTGCGCCAGCTCCGGCACGTGCTTGCGGAAGATCGCGGCGCCAGGAATCGCCTGACTGATACGGAAGAACTCGGCGACGCAGAAGGTGAAGCCGCCGACTTCCGAGAGCAGGGCGCGCATCGTCGCGTCGGTGACGCCTTCCATCGGCGCCAGGACGATCGCCGGAACGCCGGCCTCGATCCTCGGTGTGTCCGCCGGGGTAGTCGGGGCAAGGTAGGTCAAAACAGGTATCCGGAGTATCGGAGCGGGCGACGCCCTGGGAGTGTGACGATGGGGCGGCACACTCCCAGGGTATCGTAGGGAGATCAGGGGAGAGTCAAGGGCAGGCTCAAGCGTTTGCCGTCGCGGAGGAGGTTCACCGCGACGCGATCCCCTGACAGATAATTGCGACGCACATGGTAGTAAAAACAATCGACGTCGATCCCCATGAGCGTCCGGTCGTCGAAGCCGAGAATGATGTCCCCGCCCTGAATCCCGGCGGCCTTGGCCTTGGAGTGGAGGTCATCGCGTTGCCGGAACGCCAATTGCTTCTCTGAAAGGCCAAGTTCCTTCTTCTCGTCGGCGGTCAATTCCTGACCGGACAGCGGCAACACCGGAACCATGTGCTGCATTGATGGACGCCAACTGATATCGCTCCGTTTCCAGTCCTTGGCGAGCGGCAGTTCGCCGGTTTTCGCCTCGCCGGCGCGCGTCCACTTGACCGGAATGGCGCCCTTCACGGGGGCTCGATCCAGCGCGAACTGAGCGTCCGCGAACGAGTGCATCGGCACGTCGTTGAGCTGTTGCAAGATATCGCCCGGCTGCAGACCGGCACGGGCCGCGGGGGAATCGGGCGTCACCTTGCCGACCACGTTCCCGCGATGGAGGTCGAGCACCAGGCCGAGATTATCCGGCAGCGGATAACGCCAGGCGTGCTCGCGCGTCCACTTTCCCGTCCGGTAGAGATCGTCGTTGAGGTATTCGCGGACATTGTGACAGTGGAAGCAGCGCCGCACCCCCGCGGCTCCCGGGATTTGCCGGGTGGTTTGGCTGCCCTCGGTGCGCGGGGCGTATTCCTTTTCCTGCTGCTGGTGCATCGCCAGCACCGAGTTCATCGTGTAGCGGAGACCGTCGAGCGATTGCCGCTCATCGGGGCTGATGCCGTCGCGGCCGCCGTAACGGGCGTAGACCTTCTCGTCGGCGTCGAGGAAGAACACCATGAAGGTCAGGTCGTAGTCGAACTCGAAGAGTTTGAGGTTGATGTTGTCGATGTTGGTTATGCGGACGCGGACAAAGCGATCGGCGATGTCCTTGATGCGCTCGAGACGGACAACCTGCCCGTCGAATCGATGGCAGGCAATTCAAGGTACGCAGCGGATCACCACCATGAGCGGCTTGCCGGTCTGCCGCGCTTGCTGCTTGCCCGCACTCAGGCTAAAAACCCATCCATTCTGCACGGCAGCCTGCTCGCTGCCGCGCGGCCCCTTCTGTGCCAGCACCGGGGATTCGCCCAGCGCAATGCCCGCCAACGCCAATGCAGCGACGACACCACTCCTCATGAACAACTCTCCCGCTTTGTGTGTCCTGTCATGTCTCAAATACTGCCTGTCTCGATGCAGGCGAGTGCCAAAGCAAATGCGGTGATGTCCGAGCCCGAAGCGCAAGCGAGGGACCAAGGAGTGTCCCTCGCTTGCGCTTCGGGCTCGGACAAACCGCGCAGGCACCGATCAGGCGCTACTCATTTAGCTGCGAACCGGAGCCCATCGGGCCGCACGCTCCGGGCCTGTCTTCATCGTATGGATGGACCTGACATGGTCCCAGGCCGGTCGAGTTCCTCGCGGAGCCGCCGGGCCAGGACAGCCGTTCGTTCGTCGGTGAGGTGGAGCGGGTTGACAGTCAACTTGCCCTCGTGCAGCAGGCCGTGGCCGACATGGACCGGCGGCTTGCCACACCGCAGACGACGGCACACTTCCAGGGCTGCGGTTGCGTCGCCAAGAGCGATCTCCAATAGTGGGATACTCTCACCGTCAGACGGTACGCGAACAACGCATTGCACGGGCAACCCATCAAGGGCGGTAGCAATCTGTTCGAGGCGCCGTCGCTGGGCGGATAGTTCGGCATCGTAGGCGCCGCTGGTGAACAGTTGCAGGGCCGTCAACAGTGCCGCAATCTGTTCCTTCGACACCTTCAGGGATCGCCCAATGCCGTGGCGCGGAATGCCGCCGAGCCGTCGCTTGTCGATCAGGTGCGCGGGCGGCTCCCAAAGTTCAAAGTGGTCGTCCATGTCGAGCATCTGCACGGCCGCGGCCCCGATCAGATCGCGCCGGCCGCACAGGATGCCGGTCGCCTGCGGCCCGCGGATCGCCTTGCCGCCGCTGAAGGCGACCAGATCGGCGCCCTGCGCCAGAAGCGCACGCAGGTTCGAGCGCGGCGGCAACTCTCCGGCGGCATCCACCAGCACCGGCAGCCCGCGGCGGTGCGCGCGTTCTACCAGTTCGGGCAGGGGCGGGCGCGATTGCGGATCGTGAACGTACAGTACACCCGCCGACATCGGCCCAAAGGCGGCCGCATACTCCCAGGACTCGGTACGACGCACGCCCGCACCGGCGACGATCTCGTTGAAACCGACCTCGACCAGCCGCGCTCCGGCGGCGCGGACCGCGTGATCGTAGCCGTTGCGCTGCTCACGGGCGACGACGAACTCGTGCGGGAAGCCGTCGCAGCGCGGCAGCTGTTCCATGCGGCCGAGGTCGTAGCCTGTCAGGATCGCCGCCGTGCCCAGCGTCAGGGCGGCCGCGGCCCCGCTCGTCACCAGACCGGCCTCGGCGCCGGTCGCCTCAGCGATGATGCGCGACGCGGCTCCCTGCAAGGCGTCGAGCGGGACCGATTCGCGCGCTGCCGCACAGAACGCCTCCAGGACCGCCTCCGGCATCGGGGCGCCGCCCAGACGAGTCACCGCCCCGCTCGCGTTGATGATCGGCTCCAGACCCCAATTATCGTAAATGCTCATGGGCCTTTCCGGTTCATGCGCTGGAGTGCTTCCCTCGCCTCGTCGGTCAACCGCGCTCCCTCCGCACCCTGCGCCAGCTCCTGAAGGTGCCGGCGGGCCTCAGGCGTGCCGATCCGCTCCAGCACCTCCACGCCGCGAATCAGTTGCAGTTGCTCAGGTGTGGGTAGCGTCGCTGCGATTGTCGATAGCAATTTCTCGATGCGTTGGGCCGTCTCCAGGGACGGGCCAGTGCGGAGTTTGGCGGTCAGGGCTTTACTGGCAAGCGGTCCCAGGTTGGCGAGTTCCCGCGTCGCCTGGTCCCGAATCGTGAACTTCGGATCGTCCAACTCGGCAATGAGTTTGGACAGTGTGTTCTGACCCACCGTCACGGGTTTGAGGTGCTTGCGCAACACCGCAAGGGCCTCCGCCGGACGAGCGACCATCGACCCGAGGGCCTGGCCCGCACGTTCTGGGCGAAGGTCTGCCAGCGAAGCCCAAAGGTCCACGGCGGTGCCCGGCAGTCTGGCAGTCGTCCCCGGTCCGGTGATGTCCCAGATCAGCACAGTGCCATCGCTGCTGGAACTAAGAAGAGTTTTCCCATCCGGTGTAAAGGCGACCGCGGTGACTTCCTGGAGGTGTCCTGCCAGGCGCAGGCGCGGTTGGCCGGAAGCGGTCTCGAACAGGACGATGCCGCCAACCCCCGGCGTTGCGAAGAGCCGGCCGTCTGGCGAAAAAGCGGCAGGCACGGCCGAACTTCGGCCAATGATCCAACCCATCGCACTTTCGGCCATTTCACGGGCAAGCGGATCCTGGAAACGGAACCGCTCGCGGGCTCCCGGAATGTCCCACAACCGGCTGGGTTCCAGGCGATCCTCCGGCGGTGGCATCACCATGTCAGGGAGAGCGAACCCAACGCGCGGGGCGTTCGCCGCGGCCGGCAAATGGATCCCCACCAGAGATTTGCCACTGGGATGAAAGACCATGGTGTGTGCGGTTCCACGCAGGCCAGAGGCGACGGGCCTTTCGCTGCCGTTGACTGAATCCCAAAGCCGCGCTCCATTCTGACTGGCAAGTACCTTGTTCGTCCTCTCCTCCAGGAAAACCGTCGCCTGACTACCAGTTGTGCCGAGCAGTTTTCCATCCGGGGAAAAGCCGACGGCGAAGGCCTGATGGTCTGGCGGGTCGATTCTCAGCACCATCTTTTTCAGAGCGACATCATAGAGCCGGACGGAACGCGCCTGGCCCGCTGTCTCCACAGTTGCCAGGCGCTTGCCGTCGGGCGCGAACGCGAAACTGGCTACCTTGCCCTCGCTGGAAATCACCGTCGTCGGCTTGCCGGTGAATGGCTTCGCGGTCCGCAACGTCGCCACGTCCCACAGCGCGATAGTCGTCTCGGACGCGAGGACAGCCAGATGCTGGCCCGTCGGCGAGAAGACGACACGGCCCCGACAGGGTATCACACCGTGGAACAGGGTTTTTCCGCTGGCCACCTCCACCAGTCGCACTTGCTCGTGGTCGTCGGCACAGGCGAGAGTTTTGCCGTCTGGCGACAGCGACAGCGACTGGATCGGATGGCAAGACTCCTTGAGGATCGGGATTTCCTTGGCGGTCGCCACGTCCCACAGATGCACCAGCGCTCGCCCAGTGATCAGGGATTTGCCGTCGGCCGAGAAAGCGAGAGCTTCCATTTGTTCCGACGTTGGCAGGCGGCGGACCTCTCGAACGGTCGCGTCAAGCAACCGCGTCGAACCGTCGGGCAAGGAAACCGCCAGGCTCTGCCCGTCGGCCGACACCGCGAGGGCAGCAAGGTTACCTTTCAGGCCATACTTTTCTGTTTTCGGTACTGAGACCTGGCGGATTTCCTTCCCGTCGGCGACCCGCCAGGAGCGAATGGTGCCGTCGTCGCCCAGCGAAATGGGCGTCTTGCCGTCCCTCGTAAATCCGACGCTCATCACCCGGCCGTTATGGCCTTTGAGGGTTTTTCCGGGCCTCGGCACACCGGGCGAATACAGGGAGATGTCGGCCCCCCTGGTTTCCGCCGCCGCGTACTCGCCGCCGGGAAGTTGTACCAAGGCCATGTGAACGACGGTGCCGTCGAACGGTGCGGGGGAATCCCCGCCCCTGGTCAATTCCCGACCGGTTGCCAGATCCCAGCGGCGAAAATCGCCCGACTCCCTGGTTTCAGGGGCAGACCGCGACAGCGCCGCCAGTTCCTTGCCGTCGCGGGAAAAGGCCAGCGCCCACGGCCCCCAATGGGGGAGCGAAAAACTCCATAATGGTCTGCCATCCTTGCCATCCCAGACGCGAACGGTCTGTCCGCCGCATGAGGCCAGCAGACGCCCGTCGTCGGAAACCGCCATGCCTTGAATCAAGCCTCCTTGTTGCAGGCGCGTTGTGCCGATGCGGAACAGGGCGCGTTCGGGAAGCGGGTCGCCGAGAAAATCGCGTCGTCTCTCCTGCGCGACGGCCAGGGGAGGAAGCAAGAGCGCGAGGAAAACCAACATGACGCGCATGGTCGGACCTCTCAACAGGCGAGACGCTCTGAGCCACGTGTCCAGGCACACGCATTGTATGCTGCGGCCCCAGCGACAGGATAGCGGCAAAGGCGTCCGGGGAAGGTGCTTGACAGTACACCCGAGCGCGCGACAATGTGCGGGCTTGTGGCGACGTGCGTCCCGAACGCACGCGGCAAACGGTCCTCATCAGGAGTTGTCTTCATGCGCGAACGCATCCGGTCCGGTTGGCGGTTGGCAGCGCTCGTTCTGGTCTTCACTCTGCTCGCCGTCGGCCCCACGACGGGCGGCGAGCAGAGCGGCCCGATCGACAAGGGGCAACGTGTCTTCACCTGCGGCCACAGTTTTCACGTATTCCTCCCGGGTATCCTGAGCGACCTGGCGAAGAAGGCGGAGATCAAGGATCACGTCCCAGTCGGTCTGTCGTCGATCGGCGGCTCGCGCGTCATCCAGCACTGGAACGTCCCCGAAGAGAAGAACAAAGCCAAGGAGAAACTGCGCGAGGGCAAGGTCGATGTGCTGACGCTGTCGCCGATTCACCTGCCCGACGAGGGCATCGAGAACTTCGTGAAGTTGGCCGTCGAGCACAACCCGAAGATCCGCGTCACCGTCCAGGAGTTCTGGCTGCCGTTCGACATCTACGACACGACCTTCAAGATCCGGCTGAAGAAAGTGGATCATAACGCTCTCACGGGCCCGGAATTACGCAAGCTGCACGAGCCGTATTTCAACAGCATGGACGAGCACGTCCGCGAACTGAACAAGAAAGTCGGCAAGCGGACGGTCGTCGTCGTGCCGGTCGGGCAGGCCGTAATCGCCCTGCGCGAGAAGATCATTGCGGGCAAGGCGCCGGGCCTGAAGACGCAGGACGATCTCTTCACCGACGCCATCGGCCACGCGAAGCCGCCGCTGCAAGCTCTGGCCGCGTACTGCCATTTCGCCGTGATCTATCATCGCACTCCCGTCGGCCTGCCGATGCCCGCCGTGCTGGCGAAGGCGAAGAACGCGAGCTATGACGACAACCTGAACCGCCTGCTGCAGGAGCTGGCCTGGGAGGCGGTGACGCAGCACCCGCTGAGCGGCGTCGCGGCGGCCAAAACGCCGGCCCCGCGGCAGGGCGCTCCGAGGGATTGAGATGAACCGCCTCACGGCGACCCGTTGTCTCTGGCTCCTGGCCCTCCTGCCCTGGCTCGTGTTTCCAAACACGACCCGGGGCCAGGAGCCAGGACCGCCACCGCCCAAAATCTCCGCGGCGAAGATTGACGCCAACGGCTTCCTCGTCCACACGGTGGAATGCGCCTTTCAGGATCGGCCAACGAAGATCAAGGTGCTGTTGCCCGACAAGCTGGAAAAGGGGCGATTGTACCCCGTCCTCTACGTCCTCCCGGTCGAGGCCGGCGACGGCAGCCGCTTCGGGGATGGGCTGCTCGAAATCAAGCAGTTCGATCTGCACAACAAGTACGGCCTGATCTGTGTCCAGCCGACCTTCGCCCGCCTGCCCTGGTACGCCGATCATCCTACCGACGCGAAGATCCGCCAGGAAAGCTACTTTTTGGAGGTCGTATTACCCTTTATCGAGAAAACCTATCCAGTTTTGGCGAAGATGCTGGGCCGGCGGCTGCTGGGCTTCAGCAAGTCCGGCTGGGGGGCGTTCACAGCGGACGGCGAGACGGCGGCCACGGTTGGCGCCGGCCGCATCGTGCGGCTGTGGGACACGACCAGCGGGCGCGAGATGCGACGGTGGGCCGACGAGCACGACGGCTTCGGAGCAGCGGCCTTCTCGCCTGACGGGCGCCTGTTCGCCTGCACCAATTCCGGCAGACGGCCGCGCGTCTGGGAGACCGCCACCGGCCGCGAACACCCCGCGTTCGGCGGACACGGCGACGACATCATCGCGCTATCGTTCTCCGCCGACGGCAAGACGCTGGTGAGCGCCAGTGCGCAGCGCCGGCATATCCGCCTGTGGGACGTGCCCACCAAGATACAGCGCCTGGTCCTGAGCGATCCGCAGGCGCCGCTGGTACACGTGACGCTTTCACCCGACGGCAAGACGCTGGCGGGCTGTCGTGATTACAAGGAGATCGTGCTGTGGGACGCGGCCACCGGCAAGGAGTTGCGTCGCTGGTCCACTCAACAAGAATGGGTCGCCGCTCTCGCCTTCGGCCTCGAAGGCAAGACGTTGCTCTCGGCTGGCGGCGATGGCACGCTCCGCTGCTGGGATGCGGCCACGGCGGCACCAGTGGGGATGAGTAAAAAGATCGTCATTGGACGTAATGCGACTCTCCTCGGACCGCCGCCGCGCTCCGACACCCGCGGCTACTTCTCCCCCGGCGCCGCGTCCGCTTACGTGGCCTTCTCGACCGACGGCCGCCGGCTCGCGGCGGTCGCGCTGGAGGGAGGCAGCTGGCTCGGTAACAGGTACGAGGGCGGGAAGTACGTCGTGCGGCTGTGGGACACCGCGACGGGCAGGCTGCGGCACGAGGCCGATGCCGGCGACGACTGCTCCCCGCAGTTCTCCGCCGAGGGCTACACCTTCCTGCTAAACGGCCCGCGGGGGATCTCTGTCCGCGAGACCCTGACCGGCCTGGTGCGGTTGTCGTCCCGCGGATCGCTGGGGGGCTACCGGGCTGCCGTCGCTCCGAGTGGGGAGGTGGTAGCGGTCCACCTTCGCAACCCGGATGGCAAGGCCGGCAAGATTCACGTCCAGCAAACAGAGACAGGGGGGGAACTGGCACAACTCCCCGCCGACCACGATGCCACGGCGCTCGCATTCAGCCCGGCCGGCAATCTGCTGGCGACGGGCGGCACCGACGGCGCCCTGCTGCTCTGGGACGGTCGGGGCCGTTGGGACCGTCGGCCGTTGCCTGTAGCGGAGTTATCGGAGGAAGAATTGGTGAAACTCTGGAGCGACCTGAGCGGCCCCGACAGCGGCCGTGCCTATCAAGCGATGCGGCGGCTCCTGCCAGCACCGCGGCAAGCCGTCTCCTTGTTGCGCAAGCACATTCGGACCGTCACCGCGGCGGAGTTGCGTCAGATGGCCCAGTTGATCGCGGATCTCGACAACAAGTCGTTCCAGGTGCGGCAACGAGCGGCAGCGCAGTTGGAGCGGTTGGGCGAGGTGGCAGAGCCGTTGGTACGGGCGGCCCTGGAAGGGGGGCCATCGCTGGAGGCTCGCCGCCGACTGGAGCAACTGCTCCCGAAGGTGACGAACATCCTCGCCTCGCCGGCGCGGCTGGGGAACGCACGGGCACTGGAAGTGCTCGATCGTCTGGGCACAGCCGAGGCGCGACGGCTGCTGGAAGAGTTGGCCCGCGGCGCGCCGGAGGATTGGGTCACGCAGGAGGCCAGTGCGTCGGTACGCCGTCTGGCTCGCGGTTCCCCGGCCCCCTGAGACGCAAGTGTCCGGGCAGCCGAACCCTCCGGCGCGGCCGAATTCCTGCACCTATTATCGACCGAAAAGGGGCCATTGTTTCGTAGGGAGCACAACCTAATGACTGAAGCGGAGTACGCAAGGAGGTTTGAGTTGCTCAGGACGAGGAACCTGGCAAGGCACAACCTAACGGAAGCCGATGTGGCCGATCTCGTCAATCAGTATGCCTCTCAAAACCAGGGACTCTTACAGCGACAGTAATGACGTGAGGAAATTGAAGACCAATGGCAACAAACAACCAGTCGTCATTTAGCGGAAGCTTTGAAGGAACGAGCCTCTGAAGGAGTGAGCTTATGATCCTTGTAAAGTGCACCCATTGTGATAAGATAGACGACGAGGCCAATCCTTGCATCCTGCTCACCACCGAACTTGTCAGGCCGATCAAGACGGAGCCCAACGACGGAGAGGGGGTTGAGTGGGAGTCTGTGACATGGTTCAATAACACAGAAAAGTTGCTGCCGAATCGCCCGGGTCCAGATAAGAAACTTGGGCTCGTTCCCCACCCGCACGGCACGGTGCCCGTGGTCATACCTGACAAACTCAGTGTCAGTGGAATGTGGGGTCGTTCGCTCTTTCTTTTCTTTCATATTTACAATATGCAGGCCGATGTCTCTGACTGTGTAGGCAAGATCTATTCAGTCGAGGTGGTTGGGGCGGAAAAGGATTGGCGGAGATGATGGCCGGCGAAATGTCAGCGGACGCCCAAATGCCTCAGCCAGCGCTTCCCCGGCTCGGCTGACGCACCCGCCGCTCACCGCCCGCAGCGAAAAGGTGCCGGGAACCGAATCCATAACAGGATAGCTATTGTCGGTATTTGGCCCTGCCGAACCAGGGAGCCATCCTGCCAAGGGCTGTGCCCGCGGCGGCTGCCAGCAGAGCGCACCCCGAACGCCTGCAGCGGTTGGAGGGGTGTGAACGTGCAATGCAATGCAATCAAACCCCACGCTCCAACTCCCTTTCCCTGCAGGATACCACAGCCAGCGTTGCCGCGGTAGCCCAGCTTGCGCCGCCTCAGCGCCGAGGGAGTTGCGCCGTAAGTCCGTGCGATTCGTGTCAGGAACCGAATTCTCGCGCCAGGTAGAGTGGCTTCGACTCAACGAGGAGCAGTCAACATGGCAAGGGACAAGTGTCACTTCGATTCGTGAGTGCTTTCTCCGATTGAGGCAGGCGCTTTACGCTTTCACCGCTGGCACCGCCGGCTGTGCTTCCGGCGGATTGAACGTCGCGGCGCGGAAAAGGCGGTAGGCGTCTCGGCCCGGCCGGTCGCTCAAGCCATCGGGGGCCAGCGGTCGCCCATCAGGTCGCGGTTGATGCGCGACGGGCACCTGATCGATCAGGCAGCCGACGAAGTTCGCCTTGGCGAGGATTTCCACCTGCGCGAAGTCGCCGTCGGTCTGGATGGGAAATCGCTGGAGGATCGAGCGCCGGAACAGGCGGAACGCACACTCGGGGTCGTCCACGCGGACGCCGAAGATCCAGCGCGCCACACGTCGCCGCAGCCAGCCCGACGCACCCAGCCAGCAGCGCGAGGGCTCCAACTGCAGGCCGAAGAGAACACGCACGAACAGGCGGTAAGTGGTCCCCAGCGCGTGGGCCCAGCCCGGCGTCGGCCGTCCGGCACGGCAGCCCGTCACCAGGTCAACTCGGTCGATGGCCGCGAGCAGCACCTTGAGATCTTCAGGGCGATATTGACGGTCGCAAATCGTGTAGAAGAGGAGCGGGTGCGAGGCGGCCTCGATGCCTGTGCGCAGCGCCGCCCCCAGGCCGCGGCGGACGGCATGGCGCAGCACGCGCAGGGCCGGCATCTGCCCCACCAGGGCCTCGGCGCGGACGGCAGTTTCGTCGGTGCTGGCGTCGTCCACCAGGAGGATCTCATAAGGCCGGGAGAGGCGATCCAGCTCCTTGACCCAGGCCGTGAGGATCGCTTCGAGGTCGGCCGCCGCGTTGAACGCTGGCAGAACGACGCTCAGGGGGGAAGTCGCAATGGGGGGACGTTGCCAGGGGTCGGACATGGACCGCTCGAAATAGGTGGCGGGTGGCGGGTGGTGGGTGGCGGGAGAAGAACCGTTCCTCGCCTGCCAACTCTCCCTTGCCCTCCATTCTACAACCCGCCACCCGCCACCCGCCACCCGCTACGCCGCCGGGAGCGGCTCGATGTGAACGACCACATCCTGAATCTTCAGGTTGGCAGCGAGGAGCCGGTCCTTGACGCGATGGCCGATTTCGTGGCCCGCGGTGACGGTCAGGTTGCCGTCAACCTGGACGTGGATGTCCATGAGGAACCCCAGCCCGCTCTTGCGGACGCGGCATTTCTCGATGGCCCCGACGCCGGGAACCTGCATGGCGACCTCCCGGATGCGGTCGAGCAGTTCGGCGGCCACCGCTGCGTCCATGACCTCGCGCAGGGCGGTGCGCAACAGGAAGATGCCATTGAAGGCGATCACGCCGCAGGCCAGCAGAGCGGCCCAGTCGTCCGCGGCCTCGTAGCCCGGCCCGCCGATCAGGGCGACCGTGATGCCGATGACCACCGCCGCCGAGGTGAGGGCGTCGGAGCGATGATGCCAGGCATCGACCTGCAAGGAGGTGCTGCCCAGTTCATCGCTGACGCGAAGGGCGTAGCGGGACAGCAATTCCTTGGTGAGGATGACGCCGAGCAGGACCGGGAGCGTGAACCAGGCCGGGGTCTTGTGGGGCTCGAGGATTTCATGGATGCTCTGCACTGCGATGACCGCGGCCGCAGCCAGCAGACCGAAGGCAGCGATGACGGCGGCGAGGGACTCGGCCTTGCCGTGGCCGAAGGGGTGGTTTTCGTCGGGCGGGCTCGCCGAGATGCGCAGCCCGCCCCAGACGATCAGCGAGGTAATGACATCGGTGGTCGATTCGATGCCGTCGCCGATCAGGGCGTAGGAGTTCCCGGCGAGGCCGGTCGCGATCTTGACCGCCGCGAGGACCAGGTTCACCACGATGCCGAGGGCAGCGGTCTGCGTCGCGGTGGTGGGTGTCCTGGCCATGCCGTGTCTCGCGGTCGCGTTTCCATTTCGGGCGATTTATTTCGGCGGCGGAGCGAGGCGGAAGATGTAAACGGTACCGTTCTCGTTGGCGCTGGCAAGGTGCCGCCCGTCTGGGGCGAAGGCGACCCGATTGACGAGTCCCGGCAGGATCCACTCGCGCTGCACTGCCTTGCCAGCCACATCCCACAAAATGATCCGGCCGTCGGCACCGCAGGATGCCAACGTCTTGCCATCCGGCGCGAACGCCACCGAAAATACCGACTCTTCATGGCGTTTGAGAACCCCTAACTCACTTGGTTCCTTGCCGGACACATCCCACAGGCGCACGGTGTAGTCACGGCTCGCTGACGCCAATAGTTTGCCGTTTGGCGCGAAAGCCACGCTGTAGACGACCTTGGTGTGGGGAGGCAGCCTGGTGATCTCCTTCGGCTCGGTGGCGGTGATGTCCCACAACCGCAGATGCACGCTGGTTGCGGGCTTCTCAGGAACACCTCGGTTGTAAACGAAGCGTCCCCCGGCGCTGGCTAACCACTTGCCGTCTGGACTTACTGTCAGACCGATCACAGCCCCCTTCTCTTCTTGGAGGACTGCCTTTTTCTTTGCTGTTGCCCCACTCACATCCCAGACGTGAATGGCGTCCTCGCTCGTCTCTTCCTTCTTAGAACCGTCCTCCTGAACCTCTAATCCTGTCCCGATGTACAGAGTCGTTCCAGCAGGAGAAAACGTGCTGCCCCAGGCATGGGCGTTGGGTAGGGGGGACAGGTTGTCGCGCTCCCGCGGCGGCTGCGCTGTCAGATCCCATAGTCGTACCCTCGTCGGGGTGAACCCGCTGGATACCATCAGGTGCGTGCGCGGCGCGAAGGCGAGATCGAACACGGCGCCGCCATGTTGTAGAGTCGCCTGCTCAACGAATTTGCCCTTTGCAGGCTCCCAGAACCGGATGGTGTGGTCGCCGCTCCCAGAGGCCAACCGTCGGCCGTCCGGGAGAAACCGGACACAGTACACCCGGTCGAGATGGCCCACCTCCGGCGCACGGCCCTCGGGTTTCCCAGTGGCAAGATCCCACCTGCACAGCCGCCTGTCCTTGCCCTCCAAAATCAACCTTTGCAGGTCTGTCGTGACTGCCCAGGGGAATTCGGGTGACATTGAGCGGGGCAGGTGAGAAACCAGAAATGTGGGCAACGCCTTGGCTCCAGGAGGGCCGAGTTCCCACTGCA
>DASPXY010000235.1:0-2970 GCA_035637055.1 Gemmataceae bacterium
CTTCCAGGAGCGGCTTGTCCTTGCAGACCAGACGCAGGCGTTCTCCCTGGCGCTCGATGCGGACGCGGCCATAGCGACTAACTAGCTCGCTAATGTCCGCAATGAGGTTGGTCGGCAGCGGGAACTTGCTGTAGCGCGTCAGGACATCGATCATGCCCTCGGCAGTCAGTCCGGCGGCGGCGGCGTTCCACAGCGACAGCGGCGTCAGCCGGTAGGTGTGAATGTGCTCGGGCGACTTTTCCAACTCCGCGAAGGGCGCCAGGGCATCGCGCGCCTCCGCGTAGCGGGGATTATCCACCTCGACCAGGACGGAGCGATCGCCCTGCACGATGAGGGGATTGGTGGGATCGTAGTGCTGCATTCTCAGCCTGTTCCTCAAAACGGATGCCGGTCGCGACAGGCGTCCCGGAAAAAGGGAAGTTTAGTGGCTTATGGGAAGGCATGCAAGGCGAAGTCCTGGCGCGGAGCGCGCCACAACACTGTTCAATTGCTATCATACCAAACAAACGTCCACGAGACTTGGAGGGGATGACAGATGGTGAACACCGACGGAAACCCGCTCTTGCTCAAGGCCCGGCGTCACCTGGTGCGGCGCGACCCGGTGCTGAAAAAGCTCATCGCGAAGGTCGGCGACTGTACTGTGCGGTTCAACTCGGATCGCTTCGGCGTGCTGGCGCGGTCCATCGTGTCGCAGCAAATCTCCTCGAAGGCCGCCGCCTCGATCTCGGGCCGTCTGGAGCAGTTGCTCGGGGGGGCCGGCATCAGCGCGGAGGGGATCCTGGCGGTGTCGGAGGAAGCGCTGCGCGCCGTCGGGCTCTCCGCGGCCAAGGCCCGCTCCGTGCGCGACCTGGCGGAGAAGGTACGCGAGGGCCTGGTGCCGCTGGATACCCTGCACGAGTTACCCGACGAGGACGTGGTGCAACGGCTGCTGCCGGTGCGTGGGATCGGCCGCTGGACGGCGGAAATGTTCCTGATTTTCTCGCTGGGGCGCCTCGACGTGCTGCCGATCAGGGACTTCGGTCTGCGGGAAGGCGTTCGACGGCAGTATAACCTGCCCGAACAACCCGGCAAGGAGAAGCTGGTGGAGCTTGCAGAGCCGTGGCGGCCTTATCGGAGTATTGCGACCTGGTTTTTGTGGCGCAGTTTCGGGCCGGTGCCGCAGTCCAGTTAGAGCGGTTCGCAGACGGGTGGCGCACGCCCCTGGTAGGTGCCGCGAGCCGAGCGGCACCGGGCGCCGCCCCGCTCGGCTCGCGGGGCCTACTGCGTCTGCCGCCCGGCTGCGAACCGCTCTAGAATCTGCAAAGCGCTTGCAGCCATCGTCGAAAGCGGGTACGATCAAGCAACCTGAACAAGCGGCCACGGCAGGCCCTGCGCACGACCACGGCACCGAGGTACGCACCATGAGCCAGCAGCCGAGCCTCTGGGACTATTTGGAGGAAGGGGAGAGCAAAAAGGCATCTCTGGAGCGCGCCGACAAGGATCGTTCGCGGCGGGAGACAATCAAGAAGCTCAGGGCGAGCGGCCACTGGCTGACCCTGCTTCGGGTCGCGCGCACCATCGCCCAACCGTTCACGCTCAACGACATCTCCGTGGCGGTGTGGCGAGCCTGTCCCGACTTTTTCGGCATGAAGGGCTATCCCTACCCCGATAACCATAAGGTCCATTACATCCTCTACGGCGACCGCGGCTTGATCGCCAAGGGGATGATCCAGCGCGTCAGTCAGGGCCTGTTCTGTGTGCCCGAGGGGGTCGACCTGGAAGCCTTGCAGCGAGCCAACCAGCAGGACACCAGCGCAACAACCGAGGAAGTTCCGTTGGAGTCCTGCCCGGAGACTTGACGTCGAGCGCCTGTTCATCCGCCCGCGCCTGCTCGGCGGCGCGAGCGCTCTCAGTCACCGCCAAAAGTCACAATCAGCGGGGTAATCGCATAAGGCAGCGCTGTCAGGCCGTTTATCGACATCACCCCGGTGACGTAGAACCCAAACTTGCCGCCCTTGCGGACCGCGATCACGAAATGACCATAGGAGAGATCCCCCTTGATTTCTTTCCCTGCCTGAATCGTGTCCGCTAACGTTGCCCGGAACAGCTTGTTGCCCATCTCGAATTTGTCATAGTCCTTGGGCTCGACCCGCGCAATTTCATTGCCCACGACTTGACCCGCTGTCAGGTACTTGCTGTCGCCGTCGTGGTAGAAGTAGTAGTGGCCCAGGGTTTCGCTGACGACGAGGGTGCAGCCATTGACCCCACCAGTCATCACGCTGGTTCCCTCGGAGATAGTCTTCGGCACCCGAACCCAGCCGACGCCTCGTTGCAGCCAGGGATAGAAATAGTCGCTTCCCGCGCTGTCGCTGGCCTCCAAATCGTAAATGTTGTTGGCAGCCTTGGAGCAGGAGATGGTACATGCCCCCCCTTGCTCGACGTTTTTGAAACTACCCGGTTTGGGCCCGGTGCGGAAGCGGTACGATTTGCACGCCTCCAATGGATCACCTCGTAACAACGACAAGGACATGCGCGCCTCCAGTTCGGATTTCCGAAAGGTAGTGATGCCGAAATGCCCATCCCGGTCTGCCGATGGGCTCGACCGGATACCCGAGTGGGAATGCGAGAAGGCCACTTCCCACCCGCAGATATTCCTGGCGCGGTTTGCCCTTGTCAAGTAATTGCCCGATACCTTGGCTCTCCCGTCGAAACCTGGCGAGGAGGCCCCAAGCCGGTGCTTGCGGCCCGGCTTACAATCCCGGCTCGCCCAAGCCCGACGGCGCCGGCAGACGCCACGGCAGCAGCGCCGGCACGCGCCGCCGATAAGCGTCGTACGCCGCCCCGAACTGCCGGCGCAGGTCGCGTTCCTCCAGCGGTAACGCCAGCAGGATGTAGATTGTCAGACCGCCGTTGAGCAGTGCCAGCGCCGGCGGCATCACCGGCTGGCCCCACAAAAACAATAGCGTACACGTCATCAGCGGATGGCGCACG
>DASPXY010000236.1:0-3288 GCA_035637055.1 Gemmataceae bacterium
AAGATCTGATTGTCCTGGTCCTCGCCGGTCGGCGACCGCCCCTTGGGCGCCAGCACGCCGATGACGCGCAGGTGCAGCCGATCGATGCGCACGAGTTGGCCGATCGGGTTGGGGCGATCGGGGAAGAGTTTTTCCCGCACCGTCTGGCCGATCAGACAAACGGCGGCCTGTTTCTTGAAGTCGTCGGCGTCGTAGAAGCGACCATACTGCATGATCCAGCGGCGGACCGCTTTCATGTCGGGGACACTGCCGACAACCGCGGTGGCGTGATTGTGAGTGCGCGTCGAGGCGACGCGCTGCGTGACCTGTACCTCGGCAACGCCGACGAGGCGCTCGCCGAGGTGCTTGCGAATGACGTTGGCGTCCTCGCTGGTGAGCGGTTTAAGATCGGCGAGGGTGCCGTTCCTGTAGGCGCCGGCGCGGACGAGGATCAGGTTCTTGCCGACGTTGTCCAGGCGTTCGTCGAGCATTTCGCGCGCGCCGCCGCCGGCCGCGACCATCGCGATCACGGCGGCGATGCCGATCACGATGCCGAGGCTGGTCAGGGCGCTACGCCCCTTGTGGACCAGCAAGGCGCCGAGGGCGACGCGAAGTGCGGACAGCAGACTCATCGCAGCGCTTCTTCCTTCCGGTTCTTCGCGGCGACCGCTGTGCCGTTGGCGGAGCGGGTCGCCAGGTCGGTGACGATCAGGCCATCGCGGACGGTGATCTGACGCGGGGCGTGAGCGCCCAGGTTCGCGTCATGCGTGACCAGGACAATCGTCTGGCCGAGTTCGCGGTTGAGGCGCTCGAACTCGGCCAGGATCTCGGCGCCGGTGTGCGAATCGAGGTTGCCGGTCGGCTCGTCGGCCAGGAGCAGTTGCGGCCGGTTGACGAGCGCCCGGGCGATGGCGACGCGCTGCTGCTGGCCGCCGGAGAGTTGGTTCGGCTGATGGCGCGCACGGTCGGCGAGGCCGACCAGCGCGAGCATTTCCAGCGCGCGCTGGCGCCGCTCATTGGCGCCGATCCCGGCGTAGAGGAGCGGCATCGCGACGTTCTCGACGGCACTGTAACGCTTGAGCAGGTTGAAGCCCTGGAAGACGAAGCCGAGTTTCTGATTGCGGAGATGCGCCAGTTCGGTGCGGCTGAGGCGGCTGGTGTCCTGACCGTCGAAGAGGTAGCGGCCGGAGGTCGGGCGATCAAGGCAGCCGATGATGTTCATGAGGGTCGATTTGCCGGAGCCGCTCGCGCCCATGAGCGCTACGAATTCTCCGCGAAGGATCGTCAGCGAGACGCCGCGCAGGGCGTCCACCTTGACCTCGCCAGTGTCGTAGACCTTGCGGATAGTATCGAGCGTGATGATGCTTCCCACGATGCCTTATCTCGGCTTTGATGAGCCGCGGGGTTTATCCCCGCGGTGGCACCGCGGGGATAAACCCCGCGGCTCGTCCAACCTGAGTATCACGACAGCTTGATGTTCGCCGGCTGGTCGAGCAGGCCCGGCCGCCGCGCCGGCGGAGCGTGGATGATCACACGCGGCCCTGGCCCGGTCGGTTCGGTGCCCGGCTCCCATTCAAGGATCTCGTTGAACTCGCCGTCTTTCAGCCCGCTTTCGCCATTTTTCAGACCGCCAATGCGCACAAAGAGCGGCCAGGGGCCGCGCCGCGCTTCGTCCCAGACCCAGAGCGGCCGCCAGTCGTCGGGATCGGAACGCTCGCGCCACGACGCCAGACGTGCCCGTACTGCCTCGTTCTGGTACGGCTCCTCCATCTGGAAGTTGAGCGCCGCGGTCGGCACTCTCCAGACGTTCGTCCGCTTGCGCGTGATGACATCGACCGACGCGGTCATTCCCGGCCGCAGCATCCACTCGCCGGTCTGCTGGTCTTTCGCATTCTCGACCTCGGTGACGGTCGTGTAGAAGATGGCGCCCTTGACGTTCGCAGGGACCGGACGAATCTCGCGCACCGTGCCGCGGAACTTGACCTCCGGCTCCCAGTAAGCGGCCACGGTGAATGTGCTTTCCAGGCCAGGACGCACCCGGCCGACGTCGCCCTCGGCAACCTCGGCGTGGATCTCCATGCGGCGTAGGTCGCTGGCGAGGGTGAACAGCGGCAGCGGCGTCTGCGGCCCGATGAACTGGCCGGGCTGGACCTTCTTGTCCAGGACGTGATATTGCCGCCCGGTGCCGGAGCCGTTATCCATCGGCGCACGGATGAGGGTCAGGTCGAGGGCCAACTGCGCCTTCTCCTGGGCGAGCCGCGCGGCTTGCACTTTGGGGCGGGCGGCATTGAGCTGCGCCTCAGCGGCTTCGAGGTCAGAGCGGAAGCCGCCGCTTCTCTCGATCGCCTGCTGGTACTTGACCGCGAGTTCCGCGGCGCGCTGCAGCGCTTCCGCCTGGGCAACCGCCGCCTGCGCCTCTTCGAGTTCCAGGCGAAACTTGCGGGCGTCGAGGCGCACGAGCACGTCGCCGGGCGCGACAACGTCATTGACTTTGGCGGGAACCTCGACGACGATCCCGGGGAGTTCACTGCTGACGACGCGGATATCGCGCGGTTGGACGAGGGCGGAGGCGCTGACCGCCTCGATCATGGGGCCGCGCGTCACCTGGGCGTAGGTGAACAGGTCTTTGGTGACGGGACGTGTCGCGGACTGACTGATCCAGTAGGCCAGCCCAGCGAGGGCAACCCCAACAAGGATGAGCACAAGAAGCGGTTTCTTCACGATGGTGTCGATCTCTGGTGTCGAAACTTCAGGTTATCATCTCATTATGGCGACTTGGTCCTATTCCCCCCAACTTTTCCCACCTGCCCTTGTAGCATTTTCCGCGCCGTCGCCGTCGCCTCCTGTGTGGGCGAGCGAACCGGAGAAACCCTTGCTATCTGCATTGTATGCGCTGTCGCAACAATCCCCAAAGTGGGCGGTCTGGAAAGATTGGGCAAAAGCCGTCGGCGCCCGATGGCATCACCTTCGTGGCTGTCTTCCGCGTGGCTGCTCTGGTAGGATTCTCGATAGTTGGGTTTCGGGGAACCTGAGGTAGTTGGCCAACAGTTTTTCGGGGGTGTGGTCTCTCCCATGCCCGGATTACGCAGCTTTTTCGCCGGCGGAGTTGGCCAGCTGATCGGGAGTTCCGACCTGGACCTCCCTAGGAGCCTTGACTGTCCTCTCCTAGACCTGCGACCAGATGCCGCTCCACAAGATCACCCGTAACCGTAGTATCTTGTGGGCGCCGTCTTTGTGCCAGTGCCTCCCCGACCGTTGGACGCGCTGCGTGGACACCGTCTTGCACGCTGCTTCGGTCACGCCACTGCC
>DASPXY010000237.1:0-8309 GCA_035637055.1 Gemmataceae bacterium
CGGCAAAAACGGAGCGAGTGAGGCGCCGAAGCAGCCGAACGGCAACGGTCAAAGCGCCGCCGGGCTGATCCCGAATGTGTCGCTCAACCGGACGGCCCGCGCCGGCGAGCACACCGAGGACGAACTGCTGCTGCAGCGGCCCAAGCGCCCCGAGCCGGTGCCGCGCGTGCGCGAGCAAGCGGCCTTCACGCACGACGATCCCTGGCGCGTCCTGCGCATCATGGGCGAATTCGTCCATGCCTTCGACGCCCTCGCCGAGGTCGGCGCCGCGGTCACGGTCTTCGGCTCGGCACGGACGCCACCCGCCGACCCGATGTACGCGGCGGCGCGCGACCTTGGCCGGCGCCTGGCCGAGGCGGGCTTCGCGGTCATCACCGGCGGCGGACCGGGCATCATGGAGGCGGCCAACCGCGGCGCTCGCGACGCCCACGGCCTGTCGATCGGCTGCAACATCGAGCTGCCCAAGGAACAGGGCATCAACTCGTATGTGGATCTCGCCGTCAATTTTCGCTACTTTTTCTGCCGCAAAACGGCGTTTCTCAAGTACGCCGAGGGCTTCGTGCTCTTTCCCGGCGGCTTCGGCACCCTCGACGAACTCTTCGAGTCGCTCACGCTCATGCAGACCCGGAAGGTCCAGCGTTTCCCGATCATCCTCTATGGGACCGCGTACTGGAAGCCGCTGCTTGACTGGATCCGCGGCGAGCTGGTGACCGGCGATAAGATCGCCGCCGAGGACGTCGGGCTACTGACCGTGACCGACTCGACCGCGGAGGCGTGCCGGGAGATCCTTGAGGCGTACCGCAACGGTCCGTCGGGCGTGTAGTCGGCATTTCAATTCAGGGAGACCGCGATGAAATCGGACTGGATCGCACTTGTCGTGCTCTGTGGGGTTGTGGCCGCCGTCGGCGCCCAGGCGGACCCGCCCAAGACGAAGCCGCTGGCAGGCTGGCTCGGCGTTTTCCCGGAACTGCTCGGCTATCAGCGCACCTTCACCGCGCCGACGGTCAGCGCCGACAAGACCGTCTATCGGCAAATGGTCAAGTACGAGTGGACCGGCGGCGCGGCCCGACTGCTGAAGGTGACCCTCGCCCGCGACCCGGCGTTCAAGGAACGCTACAATACGGCGACGCTGGCCAAGGATCCGCTGGCGCCGGCGAAGGTGATGATCGGCGACCGGACCGGCTACCTCTGGAAACTGCGCAAGGAGGGCGACAAGGACGTCTGGTCGGTCGAGGCGCGGCTCGTCGTGCCGCTGGCCGCCGACCGGGCACTGATCCTCGAAGCGAAAGGCCCGGGACCGTGGCCGCCCCTCGCGACGCTGGCCACGCGGTTCGACCTGCAGAAGATTGGCAAGGCCCTGGCCAACCCGCCGCGCACGGACTTCCGGCGCACCTTGGACGCCTTTCGCTCTCTGAAAAAGGGCATTTCCTACAGGGAGGCGGCGTCGTGGGTGGGCTTTGCAGACCAGGACATCGGCAGCGGCATCCATGTGATGGTCTACCGCCTCGATGATGGGTCGCGGGTGCTGCTCGGCTTTCCCGATTTCAACCGCCTCGTCTACGTCAAGCACGAGCCGAAGGAAGGCAAGACGGTGGATCTGGTGGACTGATGCTTGACGACCTCTTCGAGAGGCATTGCCCTCGCGGCCGGCACGGGCCGCCTGACGTGCCGCGAGGGCGAGACTTGGCCGCGAAGGCAATAACCACCTCAGCGCTCCAGTTTTTGCCAGTCGATGTCCTTACCGTCGTTGCGCGTGATCAGCAGCCGGAAGGTCGGCACGTCGAAGCCACGCGGGATCCAGCGGACGGAGCCGTCGCCCAGCGCGATCCAGAAGCCCTCCTTGAAATGCCCGCCGAGCGGCGGCAGATCCTTATCGGTCCGGTAGTGCAAGTCGGCCGGCTTGGTCCAGGGCACGGCCTCACCGGCCTCGACGACCAGAAGTGTGTTAGAGATGCCGTCGGGGAAGTCGCGGGGGAAGACCAGACCCTTGTCCCCTTCAAAGGCAGCCCCGGCTCCGGTAAAGACCTGGTAGAAGGTCATGTGCGGCTCCTTCGTCTTGGCGCGCACTGGGGCGTAGATCTTCGGCATCTTCTCGAGCAGTTTCTTGTTGTGGGCGCTGTCCCACGGTTCGTCGAGTTTGAACTGCCGATAGAGGGCGTTCTCGTCGAGGAAGGGCAGGATGGCGACGCGCCAACTCAACAGTGGCTTGCCGTCCTTGCTGTAAATGGCGTGGGTAGGGAACCTCTTGTAAGTGTCGTGGTGGTTGTGCATGGCGATGGCAATCTGCCGCAGGTTGTTGAGACTGGTCGTCCGCTGAGCGGCGAGCTGGATCTTGTCGGCGAGCGCCTTCGCCTGGGCTGGGTCCAGTTTGACCTCACCGCGCTTCAGGACGAGGAGCATGGTGCGGTAATCGCCGGACGACTCGAACTTCGCCGGCCGCTCCGCCTCCCCGCCGACGAAGCAGAGCGTCAGGATGTCTTTCTCGATCTTGTAAATCCCCCGGAAGAGCTCTTTGCCAGCCATCTGCATCTCGAATTGCTTCGGGCTTTTGCTCGGGTCTGCCTTGAACGAGCCTTGCTGGCTCTTGCCAAGGACCGAGAGGGTAACCTCGTCGCCCTTGAAGTCGAGGACGAGAGCCTGGACTCCTTCCTCGGTCTTTTTCCCGAATTCGGTCATCGAGATGGCGGTCCACTTGCCTTCAGGCCGATCCTTGCCGCCCTTGTCGCCTGCCTGGCTCGGCAGATTCAGCCCGCTCAGAACAGCGAGGATGAGGATTGGCGCCAGCAGCAGGCTGGCGCGTCGCGCGATGCGTGAATGCATGATATTGGTCCTACCTTTGCGGAAAGAAAGGTTCCCTTGTTGGCAAGTGCCTGGGCGCCGCGGGAGGCTGACACCGGCTATCGGGCTGCCGACGGAGGCTCGGCAGCCACTTTTCGAGCCAGGATTGCTACCACCTCACCGTAGACCCCGCCTGCAATCACTTCTGGCGTCGTGTGTTCGATGTCCACATTGAGGCCGAGTTTGCTGGTCCATTGTCCGCTGGAGAGTTGCCGGGCCGCGTGCGTCGGTATATCCCCCACCGCGTAGAGGGCGACTTTTTCCACACCGATCTCCTGGTCGGCGCTGGCACAGGGGATGTATCCCAGAGTGGCGAAGGCAGCGAAGAATGCGGCCAACGTCTCTTCCTTCGGCACGCCCGCAGGCCAGACACCATCCGGCCACCACCACTCGTCCGTCTCGCCAGCGGCCCAGCCGATGCAGTTGTAGTCCCTTGAGGGCGGACTGCTCAGCCGGTAGTTGTCCGGCGTCAACCGTGGGAAGACCGCGTGGGCGACTTCATGAAGAGAGGCCATGGGCATCCGCCGTCAAATAAGATGGTGGCTGCGTCCCCACGCGAGCCACGCGGCAGCCATTGCCCGGATGTGGCCCCGTTCCTCAGGCCGCACAGGATCCTCGCCGGTAATCGCCTCAAGCGCCTCGAACCAGTGAAACGGTTCGCCTTCCAAATCCCGTAACAGGAGCGGCACCACGGGAGGACCCAGAGCGATGACCGCTAGGTAGGCTGGGTGATTAGCAATCGCTGTGCTCGAAGAGAGAAAGGTGGTCTCCGCCTTCCACTGATCGGCCAGCTTTCGGAACCGCTCGGCAAGAACGGCCGGCTCTGTGACGTTCGCGCTTGTAACCACGACTCTTCCCCTTTCTGCCGGGGCGGCGGCCTTTAGGATTGGCGGTTGAATCCAAACACCTCCAGCATACGGCCCCGTGCGCGGGGCCGCAACCCTCGCCTCCCAACTCACCGCGCCGCGGCAGCCCATTTGTCCTTCATGAATTTCAGCCCCTTCGTGTAGACTTCCTCGGCGCTGGGGAACAGGTCGCGCCAGACCTTCGTCGCCGCCGCCAGCGCCGGCAGCGCTCGCCCGAACGCCTCGATCACCAGCCAGCCGTCGTAAGTGACCTCGCGCAATGTCCGAAACGTCTCGTCCCAGTGAACGTGGCCCGCCCCTGGCGTACCGCGGTCGTTCTCGCTGATGTGGACATGAATGAAACTATCGGCGACACTGCGGATCGTGTCGGCGATGTTCCGCTCCTCGATGTTCGCGTGGAAGGTGTCGTACATCATGCGGAAGTTGGGATGATCGACCTGCTTGACCAGGGCACGGGCCTGGGCGGCCGTCGTCAGGAAGTAGCACTCGAAGCGATTGAGATACTCGATGGCGAGCATGAGACCTGCCTTCTTCGCCTCCTCGGCGGCGACGCGCAGCACGTCGGCGGCGCGTTTCTTTTCGTCCTCGGTCGGACCGGAGCCAGTGAAGACCGCCAGCGGCGAATGGTAGGGGCCGCACAGCCGTTCGCCGCCGAGTGTCGCCGTCATCTCGATGGCCCACCTGAGGCGATCCACCGCCGCCGAACGCGTACTGGCCTCGGGGCTGATCGGATTGGCTTCGGGGCCGACAACCGTCACCGTGGTGCAGCCGAGGCCCTGATTTTTCAGCTCGCGGGCGATCGTCTGGTAATGGGCCTTGTCGCCCTCGAACACCGGCAGTTCGACGCCGTCGAAGCCCGTTTGCTTGAGTTTGGCGAACAGGGGAAAGTGCTCGGCGGTGACGTGGGTGGTCCACAGCAGCAGGTTCATCCCGGTTTTCATGGTTTTGGTCCCTTACGTGAAAAAATGCTCACTCTCGGACGTAGAATTGGCGTATTGTGCGCCTCGGCGCGGCGCCTGGCAAGGAACTTCTCAAACGCCTGGGAAACCCCTCCCCCCAGCCCCCTCCCCGCAACGGAGAGGGGGAGAGAAAAGACACCGTTTGGCTTGCTCCCCCTCTCCGCTTCGGGGAGGGGGTTGGGGGGAGGGGTTCTCCCACAGACTCTCAGGCCAACAGCCAGCGGGCGAGGTTGAAATACAGGAGCAGCGTCGCCATGTCGGCCAGGGCCAGGACAATCGGCCCGGCGGCGACCTGCGGATCGCGTCGCAGCAACCGCAGCACGGTCGGCACCGTCAGCCCAACCAGGGCGGCCACAGCAACGCCGCCGCCGATGCCGCCCAGCAGGCACAGCGGCACACGCCACTGCCCGAGCCAGACCGCTGCCACGACCGCGACGATCAGACCAGTCGCACCCCCCAGGAGAGCCCCGATACTGGCCTCGCGGCGCAGCTTGCCGAGGATCTGACGCCAGCGCGGCCGCTCGCCCCGCAGCGTCTCCAGCGCCAGGCTCAGCGACTGGATGCTGACGCTCTCCGCCAGGGCGAGCACCACCGGAATGAACAGGGCCAGGGCGACCACCCGGCTCAGTTCGTGCTCGTAGATGCCGGACAGAAACGCGGCCAGCAACCCGCCGCCGACGTTGCACAGCAGCCACGGGAAGCGCAACCGAAAGGCGGCCACTGCTGAAGTTTGCCGCGCCTGTGCCAAATGGACGCCGATGAGTTGGAACAGGTCGTCGGGCCGATCCACATCAGCGAGTTGGCCGAGTTCCTGCGTATACAACTCGACATCGACGACGCCCAGCAAGCGTCGGGCCTCATCGACGACGGGGAGAGCGAGAAAGCGGTGCTGGATAAAGAACTCGCAGGCGTCGAGAACGGTCGCCTCCGCAGGCAGGGCGACTACCTGACGGAGCATGACGTCGGCGAGCGGTCGCTCCGGCGGACTGAGGAGCAAGCGGCGCGTCGGCACGACGCCTTGCAGATGGTCATCCTTGTCAACGACGTAAAAGTAGACGATGCGGCCCTCGGGCGGGTGTTCGCGCAGCCAGGTGAGGGCCTCGCTGACGGTCAGTTCCAGGGGCAGACGGGTGACGTCGCGGCGCACATGTCGCGTCACGGGCTCATTCAACGTGTCTTCGGTGAACCGCCTGGCCATGAGGTTTGTCTTACGACCCGGCGGTGCGCACTGGAAGAGATACCCTCGACCAATCGGAGGTGACGATGCAAGAGACACTCTGGCCGAATCAGGTGGTCGCTCAGTCGATCTTCAGCGTGGCGACCGGCTACATCAAGCGCGGCGGCTTCGACTGGACCTGTAACCCCTATTTGGGATGTACTTTCGGGTGTTTGTACTGTTACGCGATGTTCACGCCGCAGAACCGTCGCCCGCAAGAGGACTGGGGCAAGTGGTTCCAGGCGAAGATCAACGCGGTCGAACTGGCTCGCAAGCACGGCCGCAAACTCGCAGGCCAGGCCGTTTACATCTCCACTGTCACCGATCCCTATATGCCAACCGAGCATAGCCTGTGCCTGACGCGTGGCATCCTCGAGGCGTTAGTCCCGCATCAGCCGCGCGTGGTGATCCAGACACGCGGGCCGCTGGTGGTGCGCGATATCGACGTGCTGAGTCAGTTCCGGGCCTTGCGTGTCAATGTGTCGATTCCGACCGACAGCGAAGAAGTGCGGGTGGCCTTCGAGCCGAAGGCGCCGCCGCTGGAAAAACGCTGGGAGGCACTCGCCGAGCTGAAGGCGTCGGGGCTGAAGGTCGGCATTTGTGTCACGCCGATGCTGCCGCTGGCGCAGCCGGAGGCGTTCGCCGAGCGGCTGGTCAAGTTCGCGCCGGATGTGCTGGTGACACAAGGCTTCCACGATGGCGGGGGACAGTTCGAGGCGAACACGGGCGAGGCGGCAAGGCGGCTGCTGGCGGAGCGGCGCTGGACGGACGACGATTACCGGCGTGTCGTGGAGTTGTTGCGGCAACACCTGCAGGTCTACGAGGGCGAAGCAGGCTTCTTCCCACCGCCCGCCGTCTAGTCGCGAGTTTGCCCGTCCTGAAAAACTCGTATCCGAGTCGTCCCCAGGGGAGTCTTATTGGTAGACGAAGCGATCGAGTTGTTACCCGAGCCGCAAGCGAGGGCGTATCCCTCGGGACGGCGTTTACGGGATGGTGGCGAGATGACCGACTCGGCCCTGGCAGACTTCGTGCAGTATCTGTCCGACCTGGCTACCAGACAGCAGGGTACGGATGCGGCGGACGCCGAACTGCTCCGGCGATTCGCCGCGGAGCGGGACGAGGCTGCCTTTGCCATACTCCTGCGGCGGCACAGTCCTCTGGTGTTCGCTGTCTGCCGGCAGGTACTCCGGGACGCCCACGACGCCGAGGACGCGTTCCAGGCAACCTTTCTGGTGCTGGCGCGCAAGGCCGCCTCCATTCGCAAGCAACAATCGCTCGCTGCCTGGCTTCACCGGGTGGCGGTCAACGTGGCCCGGACGGCGAGAACGAGCGCCGCTCAACGGCGGGCGCAGGAAAGGCAGGCAGTCGTCATGTCTCAGGGAAGCCCTGCCGATGAGGTGGCGTTGCGCGACGAGCAGCCAGTGATCCATGAGGAAGTGAATCGGCTGCCGGAGAAATACCGCGTGCCCATCGTGCTGTGTTACTTCCAAGACAAGACGCACGACGAAGCGGCCCGGGAGTTGGGATGGCCAGTGGGGACAGTGAAGGGGCGGCTAGCGCGAGCGCGCGATTTGTTGCGGGCCCGGCTGGCCCGCCGCGGCCTGGCCCTGTCGGGGGGCGGGCTGGCCGCGGCCTTGACACAAACCGCAGCGCTGGGCCAGGTGCCCGCCGTTCTCCTTGGCGAGACTCTTCGGGTGGCGCTGTCTTCTGTGGGCAACGGGGCGGTCCCTGTGGGTACCATCTCCGCCCGAGTCCTCGCCTTGACCCAAGGAGCGTGCCAGACCGTGACCGCTACCAAGGTTATCTCCCTGATCGTCCTGGTGCTTGCCGTTAGCCTGGCGGGGTTCGCTGCCGCGATCGCTTCGGGGGTGGGGCGAGAGGCTGGCCCAGAGCCTCTTGCGGCGCAGAAGCAGGAGGTCGTCGCGCAAGCGAAGGCCAACGAGGATCGTCCCGCCGCCCAGGCTATCCAGCTGACCCTGGCGAACGTTCGCCCAGAGTATCGACCCGGCGAGGCGGTGGATCTGACCCTCACCATCAAGAACAACGGCAAGGAGGAGTTTTCGTACCTGCAACCTAAACTGACCGATCTCGATGGTTTCACGATGCTCGGCCCTGATGGCACGGAAGTACAGCCTGGAATCAACCCGGTGGAAATCGGGTTTGCCGGCATCCTCGTGAGGGTGCGGCCGGGTGAAAGCGTCACCGTCAAGGACAGTCTGCGCGGCGTCAATCTCCCCAAGGGGGGAACGAATCGTTACCTGCGGCATCGGTTCTACCCGATGGAGACCCCGGGAGTCTACCGCCTGCGCATCCGGATAGGCGACGCGAGCAGCAATGAACTCAAGGTCACCCTGCTCGCGAAAGAGGGAGCCGAGCAGGCGGACGATGCCGTGAAGGCCGATCTCAAGAAACTGCAAGGCACCTGGCACA
>DASPXY010000238.1:0-6507 GCA_035637055.1 Gemmataceae bacterium
CGACGTCGCTGGCATGCGCTGCGTTGGCTTCATCACGACGCTGCAGCGCGGCACCGAGTGGGCCGCCACCGGCACCGTTACCCTGCCGATCCCGCCGAACTTCCCCACGGCCGACAAGGTCAGCTCCGTGCCGGGCAAGTAAGCAGCCAAGTACGGAGTACCGCGGGGAGTCCTCCTCAGATTGCTTCCAACTGCGCACTCCGTACTCGGTACTTTGTACTCGGTACTCCGTACTCCGCTCCGCCTTCCTTCGCGCCGTATAATAACGACAGCCCGCCTTTCCGCCCCTGCGGCCCGGAGGTAAGATTCCGCGATGGTCAAACACGCGACGAGCCTTCCGGACGCCTCTCCGCCCCGAGAAACGCCTGCGCCGGATCCAGCTGACGAATCCCTCGAACAGCGCGTCCGGCGTCTCGAAGACGCCGTGGCCACCCTGCAAGACACGCGCCCCATCGAAGATCGCATCGTCGAGCGCGTCAGCGAACGGCTCGGCATGAAGCCCGCGCCGCCTGCGGCCCCTGCCGCGCTCCCGGAGCGATCGGAATACATGGTCTCCGCGGAGCGACGCACCACAGCGCCGCCCGAGGACCGGCGCCCCCCGCTGGAGTCCATCACACCTCCTGCGGCGCTGCCTGCGACGTTGCCTTTGGCTCCCCCAACTCCCGCAGCGCCTCTGCCACTGCTCAAACCGGCGCGCTATCCCTGGCTTCTGTTCGATCTGCTGGGCGAACTCCGGGCCATGTTTCGGATGTTCTTCGACGTCCGCTATCACGTCGGCTGGTCGGCGCGCGTGACTGTGCTGATCCTGTTGCCGCTCATCTTCACCTCGTATTACTGGGTGCCGTTCACTTCTTTCTTGATCGTTGGGACTGTCCTTGAGAAGACGGTCGATCTGCTCCTGGGCTTTCTCGCCTACAAGGCGCTGAGCCGCGAGGCACGCCGCTACCTGGAACTCAAGGGCCAGCGGCCCGCGGCGACCGGGTAGACGCCACGACCAGGACCGTTTGGGAAAGGAGGCAAGCCGATGATCCGACTGGGTGTGAACATCGATCACGTCGCCACGGTGCGGCAGGCGCGGCGCGCCGCCGAACCCGACCCGGTCCAGGCGGCCGTGCTGGCGCTGCTCGGCGGCGCCGATGGCATCACCATCCATCTCCGCGAGGACCGCCGCCATATCCAGGACCGCGACGTCCGCCTGCTGCGCTCCGTGGTCACGCACCGCCTCAACCTGGAAATGGCCGCCGTCGATGCGATCGTCGATATCGCCTGCGAGGTCAAGCCGGACGAGGCCACACTCGTGCCGGAGCGGCGCGAGGAACTGACCACCGAGGGCGGTCTGGACGTGGTCGCCCATCAGAAGACTGTCGGCCCGGCCATGCAGCGCCTCAAGGCTGCCGGCATCGAGGTGTCGCTTTTTGTCGATCCCGACGATCGGCAAATTGAGATGGCAAAACTCCTCGGCGCGAAGGCCGTGGAGATCCAGACGGCCCGCTATGCGGAAGCGCGGACAGCCGCGGCCCGCGAGCACGAACTGACGCAGCTCCGCGAGAGCGCCACGTTCGCCCGGCAGCACGGCCTGCACGTCCACCTCGGCCACGGTCTGAATTACTGCAACGTCCAGGCGGTGACGCGCCTCCCCGGCGTCGAAGAGTTGAACATCGGCCACAGCATCGTGTCGCGGGCCGTGCTCGTCGGCATGGAGCGCGCCGTCCGCGAGATGAAAGAAGCCATTCGCGGGGCTTAAAGTCCCAATTTTGGATGGTCCTAAGTAACTGCCCACGCGAGGGAAAGTGGTGGACGAGCGGCGGGGTTTATCCCAGCCGGCGGGGATAAACCCCGCCGCTCGTTCGCTTTCCCTTTTCCCTACCGCCAGTTAGTTCGCTCCCCGAATCAAGGGACAATCAAGGCAGGAATTGGAATTATTTAGCCACCGGCGAAGCACCTTTTCTTGCAACAGACGACCCGACAAGCGAGCCCAGAGAGTGTCAGCCGGCGAACGACGGAACGAGGACCACTGCTCATCTCGTCAGGCGGGCGCCTGCCCGGTTTCTCATTTTTTACCTGCACCTCTCATAAACATTTCATGGATTTTTCTTGCATTTCGCGAGCGGTGCGATAAATTGAGCGAAATAGACTCCCAAGCCAGTCGTGATGGAGGGGCGTCGAAATCGCCGGGATACTCGCAACCGGTGAGCACAAGTCCTGCGGAAGATGACTCCCCTCATCCAGGCAGCCATTCGTTGCTGCCCCGCTGGCGCACAGGGTGCCACAGGCCTCATTTTCCATTCCCATCGTGTCAGAGGGAGAGTGTCACGAGAAACGGCCCCCAGTGGACCGAAAGGGCTGGTTCGAGATTCCGGAAAAGTACGGCGACTTTGACAAATCGGGGCTTACCTTCGACCTGCAGGCCGGGAGCAATTCCCACAAGATTGAACTCCCCTGAGCAGGCTCGCGCTGGTGTGCCGTGGGCCATCTGCGCCCGAAGCGGGAGCGCGGGATAGTCCCGCGCTCCCGCTTCGGGCGCGGACCGGGGTGTTGTCTGCGCTCTTCTACGGAATCGCCTTGGTCGTTCGTGGTCAACACCAACCCGAAGCGTCAGCGAGGACCGTCCTCGCTTACGCTTCGGGTTGGTAAAGGAAGAATCGCCAAGGCGATTCCGTATTACGCCTGGCACATGAGGAAGGATCGCAAGGCGTGCCCGATGGCAGCGGCGCGGTCGCGGAAGTCGGGTGGCGGGGTGCGATTTCTCCCGGCCGGATGCACCAGGATGGTGACCTGCAGCAGGCCCCGCTGGGCGGGATCCTTGGGCCGAAGGTGCAGTTCGATGGCGAGTTCCGGCAGCGCGTGGGTCGAGGCTGGCTTGCGACCGAGGCCGAGCCAGGACAACAGCCCAGCCGGTCCCTGCTTTTCCGTGGACTTTTTCAGATGGATGCGGACCCGGCCCGGCGCACTCTCCACGATTTCGCCGCCGATGGCCTCCGCGAAGCCGCGCAACTTGAACTCGGCCATCGCTTCAGGCAGCCAGGCCTCCATCCGCTCCATCAGCGTGGTGGGATTACTGATCGGCGGCTCGGGCGGAGGCGCGGCCAGAGCAGCCGCCAGGGCCGCGCTGGTCGTGGACAACTCCATGTCACTGTAACTCGCGGCCGCCACCTCGCGGTAGATCCGACCCAGTTCGCGCGCGCTCTGCGGCCGGTGCGCCGGGTCGGGTTCCAGGCAGGAGCGCACCACTTCTTCGACCCCCGGCGCAATCGCATCTTTCAGGCCCAGTTCCACGAAGGTCGGCGGGTTGCCGGTCGCCTGCGCCAGCAGGATTTCCATGGTCGAGGCGCCCTCAAAGGGCAGTCGTCCGGTGAGCAGACGATAGAGCATGACCCCGACGCTATACAAGTCGCCGCGGTGGTCAACCGGCTCGCCGCGCACCTGCTCGGGCGGCATGTAGCCGGGCGTGCCGACAGCGTAGGCGGGGCCGTCGCCTGGCTCTGCCGCCTGTTCCCCCTGGTCGCTGAGTTGGGCGAGGCCGAAGTCCATGACCTTGAGTTTCTCGGAGGGGGAGTCGAAATCGAGAATCATCAAGTTCGCCGGCTTGAGGTCGCAGTGAACGATTTTCTGTGAATGGGCGGCCTGCAGCACGGTGCAGAGTTGCAGCAGCAGGCGCAGCGGCCGCGTCGGCACGAACTGGCCGTGGCGGGCGAGAATCTTGTCGAGCGGCTGACCAGCGGCGTACTCCATGACGATGAACGGCCCGGCGATCGGATCCTCGGCAGCGGAGAGGAAGGCGACGGCGTTGGGGTGTTGCAGGCGGGCCATCAAGGCGGTCTCGCGCTGGAAGCGTTCGCGGAACGTCGGCTTCGCGGCGATGTGCGCGTGCATGACCTTGAGGACGACCGACTTGGGGCCCTGGAGATCGCGGGCCAGCCAGACGCAGCCCATGCCACCCTCGCCGAGTTGACGGATGGGATCGTAACGGCCGAGGAACAGGTGGCCACGCATGGTTCGTTCGCCTGTGGTGGAGAGGCAGGATAGCAACCCGCCACAAGCGTAGCATACAATCCGGGATTTGCCTGCACCTTGAAAAGTCCGAGCGAGCGGGGGGCGTAAGCCCCCTGATGCAGAGACGAAGCGAACCATCAGGGGGCTTACGCCCCCCGCTCGCCAGGAAGTGCGTGCCGCTCACGCGGTCTGGCGGAACATCGCCTGCGGCGCGGCTTCGTCGCGCACCTGGCGCAACAGTCGCTCCCACGCCTCGGGGTTGGCAGGAACTTCCGGCCGCGCTCGGTCCAGGTCTTCCAGAAGTTCGCCGGCGCTGCGATAGCGCTCCGCCGTGTTCGCCGCTGTCAGTCGGTTGAGGACTGCCAGGAGGGCCTCGGGCATGCCCTTCGTGCCCTTCCGCTTCCCCGCCCCGGAGCACCAGCCGGCCGCGAGTTGCCCGAGCGCATACAGGTCGGCGCCAGCGTCCTCCGCCTCCCCGGCGACCGGCGGTACCGCCAGCCACAACGGTTCGCCGAACCCACAGAGCTTGACAATGCCGTCACCGGTCAACAGCAACGATTCCGCTCGCAAATGTCCGTGGAGCAAGCCCACCTGATGGGCGGTCTCCAGCCCCTGGGCCGCCTGGCTGAGCAGTCGAAACCACACGCCCGGCACCGCGGCCAACGGCTGCCATTCGGGGCTCGGCAACCCGGTCAGCCACTCCTGCAGCACCGCCGGGCGGTCAGCGATCTCCAGCACCTCCAGCGTCTCGGCCAGGTTGGGATGGTGCAGCATCGCCTGGGCGAAACGCTGCCGAAACTCGTCGGGATGCACGGCGTCCGCCATCTCGGTTTCGGCCAGGTGACGCAGCACTGCCTCCTCGCCGCGGCGCGGGTCGAAGACGCGGTAAACCGTCTCGCACGGCGTCGAGCGCAGCCGATCCACCACACGCAGCCGCCCCAGCACAAGCCCCTCCAGGTTGCCCGCCTCGATCAGCGCCAGCTGATAGAGCGTCACCACGCCGCTCGCCAGCAACACCTGACGCAGCGAGCGTCGTTGCCGCCGCGCTTCGACCAGCAGCGCCGTCAGCGTGTCCGGCTCGACCAGCCCCAGCGAGCGCAGCAGCTCCCCGAGCTGGCGGTCGGCGGGATCCACATCACCGGTTAGCGACAGGATGTCACGCCCCGGCCTGGCCTGTGACGCCGAGGCTGCCTCATCCGCGGCCTCCCCGTCGGCTTCGGGCACACCGGCCAGCTCGCGCAACTTACGACAGTACCACTCCCGCATATCGCTTAAATGCCGATCTACCTCGCCGCGCCGCTCGGCGACGACACGCTCCTGAACCTGCAATTGTTCCGCCTGTTTCGCCAGCCGCTGGGAATCGGCCTGCACCTGGCGCGCCTGCTCGTCCACCTCATCGCGACGGCGCTGCAGACGGGTTTCGCCCTGCGCGAGCAGGCGTTTCATCTCACCCACTTGCCCTTGCCACTCGATCAGCTGCTGGCGGAACGCCGCCACCGCGAGGCGCTGCTCGTCCTGGCCGCGGCGCAGCTGCACCTCCTGCTGCTGCAAGCGCTCGGTGTCGCCCTGCAGTTGCGTCCGCAATGCCTCGAAATCCTCCTCGCACTGCCGGGCGTAAGCGTGAACCTCGGCGAGTTGCTCGCGCAACTGCTCGCGGGCCTGCGTCAGGCGTTCGAGAGCACCGCCGGCGCGCAATTCCAGATCGGGCAACTGTTGCTGCAGCGCCTGCGCCTCGCGCTGAGCCGCTTCGTACTCGGCACGGGCCTTCGCGGCCTGCTCCTCGGCCTGTCGCTGGGCGGCCTCGGCGGCATTGCGCTCCTCCGCGAGTACCTTGCGCTCGGCAGCCACCAGCCTGCCGTTGTCCTTGAGCAGCGTCTGCTGGCGCTGCAAATGCTCCTCGCGCTGGGCCAGCATGCCGCTCAGTTTCTCCAGTTCGGCGCTGCGCCGGTCCATCTCCGTCCGCACCGCTTCCAGCTCCTGCCGGCCGCGCTGCCGTTCCTCTTCCAGTTCGCTCCGGCGAGAATCCAGCTCCTGAAAGGCGCTTTCGTGACGAGCGACCTGTTCCGCGAGCGCTTTCTGGCGAGCTGTCAATTCCTCGGAGCGGCGACGCAACTGTTCCTGCAGCGCCTCGCGTGCCTGTTCCGCCTGGGCCAGCAGGGTCGTCCGTTCGCGCAGGTTGTCGCGCTCTGCCTCCAGCCGCTTCTGCAGGTCGTCGAGCTGCATTTTTCGCGCTTGCACCAGGCTGCCCTGCTCCGCCTGCTGAGCGGCGGTGGCGTCCAGGGCTTGCGCCCGCTCCTGCAGTTGCCGTTCCTGCTCGGCCGCCTTCTCTTGAGCCTGCCGCAACTGACTGACCGCCTGCTCCATGACGGCGCTGCGTTCGAGGAACTGACGGCGTTCCTGCTCCATCAGGGCCTTGTCGCTGTCCAGTTCGGCGCGCTGGCGCTGCAACTCCTGCTGCCGCGCTTGCAGGTCGGCCTCAGCATCGCTCAGGCAGGCCCGCTGCTCGGCAAGCGC
>DASPXY010000239.1:0-8526 GCA_035637055.1 Gemmataceae bacterium
TCAGCCTGGGCAACTGCATCGTGGTCAGCAAGGACAGCGACCTGGCGGAGATGCCGGGGTTGACGGTCGAGGACTGGGCGAGCTGAGGGACGTCCGAAGTATCCGTAGGACCGCGACCTCGCCGGGCTGTCCAGTCGCCGGTTCGCTGCCGGGAGACGTCGAGGCGAAGGTGCGGCGCGTGCCGGGCGTGACGTCGGCAAAGGTCGATGTGGTGTGGGATCCGCCCTGGGACAAGGATCGCATGTCCGAAGCCGCCAAGCTCCAACTCGGCATCGACGACTCTTGAGCGTTCCAGCACTACTTCGCCATCGGCCGCAGGATCGGGTCGTCGAGGGAGCGCTGCCATGCCGTCAGGCGCTCCTGCAACTGCTCGCGCACCTGGCGATGCATCGGATTGTTGTAGAGGTTCCGCAGTTCGCCCGGATCCTGTTCCAGATCGTACAACTCGTCGAGACCGTTGGTGAAGTGGTGCCGCACCAGATGCCACCGCGCCGTCTGGATGCTGCGCATGTACGCCAGGCCGCCGTTGTGCAGGTCGTACTGCGAAAATACCGCGTCGCGCCACGGCATCTTTTCGCCACGTAACAGAGGCGAAAAGTCCATTCCCTCCTGCTTGTACTTGCCCGGCGGCGACACCTTGAGCATCCCGAGCACGGAAGCGAACGTGTCGATGTTCGACACCATTTCCTTGATCTCGGTCCCCGGTTTGACGACGCCGGGCCAGCGAATCAGCAGCGGCACCTTCAGCGACAGGTCGAACATGTTCGGCCGCTTCGGACCGGTCACGCCGCCGGCGATCCAGTTCGCGTTGCCCTTCGTGTGCAATCCGTGGTGGCCAATCATGTAGCCGTGGTCGCTGGTGAACAGGATGATCGTGTTTTGCGTCAGTCCCAGCTCGTCCAGCAGCGCCAGCAGCCGGCCGAGGTTGCGGTCAACCGAGTGAATGCTGGCGTAATAGTCGCGCGTCCACTTCTTGACCTGCTTGACGTCGATGCCGGCGACGTTCGGGATCGTCGGGTCGAGATCCTTGAACGGCGCGGAGTCCTCGGGCGGCACCGGACCGTAGGGTAAGTGCGGCGCGCGAAAATGCAGGCACAGGGCGAACGGGCGATCACGGTTCGCCTTGATGAACTCCATCGCATTGTCGGTGAGGATGTCGGGCAGCGGCCCCTTGAACTTTTTGTCCTTGCCGCGCTCCTCCAGGGTCGGATCCATCGGCGTGTTGCCGCCGCCGAGGAAGCCGAAGAAGTGGTTGAAGCCGCGCACCGTCGGATGATAGCGCGGCAGCATCCCCAGGTGCCATTTGCCGATCAGGGCAGTGACATACCCCTGTCGCTGCAGTACCTCGGCCCAGGTCATCGCGTCGGCGGGCAGGCCGACGCCGCTCTGCGCCTCTGCCGGGTTGATCCAATCGGTGATCTTGAGCTGCGTGCCGTAGCGGCCGGTCATGAACGACGCCCGGCTCGGCGAACAGACCGGCGTGCTTACGAACGCGTTGAGGAACTTCACCCCTTCCCGCGCGATGCGGTCCATGTTGGGCGTCCGGACTTCCTTGTTGCCGTAGGCGCCGACAGCCCAGCGGCCCTGATCGTCGGTGCAGATCGAGATGATGTTGAACCGTTTCGCCTGGGCGGCGCGAGCGGGCGACGGCGACAGGGTCAGTCCCGCGACGGCAAGGAGGGCAAACAGGGCAAGCGGGTGTCTCACGTTGGCTCTCCGGATAGTGTTTGAGCCCGAAGCGCCAATCTCCTCGCTGGCGCTTCGGGCTCACGTTGGCGGCGCTTGGTTGCGGCACCGATCACTACTTCACGTTCACCGTGAAGGTCGATGAATTCACGTCCGTGCCGCTACTGCGCGTGCCGACGGCGTAGGCGCCGGTGGCCCTGCCGAGTCGGGCGTTCGACGCTGCTCGCAGAGTGATCGACCCAGTCGTTTGCCCGGCAGGAATCGTGACAGGGGTGGCAGTGACTCCCATCGGCAACTTGTGCAGCTCGACGGTAATCTGCCCCTGATAGCCACTCGTGCGATCAACGGTCACCTGGGCCGTCGCCTGGCCTTTCCGCGCTAACTCGATCGTGGCCGGCGAGATGCGCAGCGTATACCGCGTCGGCGGAGGCCGTAGCGCATCGTTGACGGCCTGATCGAGCCGCCGTACCTCAGCATCGGCCGGAGCCAGCTGCTTCGCAGAGTCCACGGCCTTCTTTGCGTCCTTGGGCCGTTTAGCGTCGAGAGCGGTCCAGCCGGCGGCTACCAGGTCGCGCACCGCGGCACGTCTCGCCTCCACGGCTGCCTTGCGGCCCTGCTCGGCGGCCTGGAACAAACTGCGATCCGGATCGTCGCGCACGATATTGCCTGCCGTGGTGAACCCGTTGATGGCGTCGTTGTAGCGCCGCGTATCGAGAGCGTCCTGGCCAGCCCGCATCGCCTTCCGGTACGCGATCAGCCGCTGCTCGCGGGCAGGGTCGAGCTGCACCGGCCGCTGGCTGGCGTCCACGTCCAGAGCCGCCTTACGAACCGCCGGATCGTCCGGCGCCAGCCGGACGGCTTCGATGAGCGTCACCTGAGCTACCCGGATCAGTTTCTTGTTCAGGGAATCGTAGATGGTGGCGAGCAATTGCTGCAGGCGGATAGCGCGCCGAGCGGCAAACACCGCTTGATTCAGCAAATCCTGTGCTCTGGGATCGTCCGGGATGAGATAGAGCGCGGCGCTCGATGCGTTGATTGCGTCGTCGTAGCGCCCCAGGGCGAGGGCATCGCTGGCGATCCTGAGCAGCTTCAGGTAATCCCGCAGGAGGCGTTGCCGTCCCGCCGCTTCGATCTGCAGGAGCTGGAGCCGCTGCAGGAAATCCAGCCGCGCTTGCAACACGGCAGGGTCGTTGGGCGCGAGCAGCCTGGCCTGCTGCAGCGCCTGCGAGGCCGCGATGAAATCATTCGCCAGCAGCGCATTTTGGCTGGCGACAACATACTTCTGCGCCTCGGTCAACATGGCCGGCTGTCCGGTCTGCGAGCTGGCGGCGTCGGCCTTGGCCTTTTGCGCCAGTTGCAGGAACGTCGCCGACGTTCGGTCGCCGGGGAAGAGCTGCTGCGCTTCGGTAAAGGCCGCGATGGCGGCGTCATAATCCCGCATGGAATCCAGGGCGCTGCGGCCATCGGCGATCAATTTGCGATACGCGTCGAGCTTTTTCTGCTGTTCGGCCTTGGCATTGGCGGGCGGCGGGTTCAGGGACAGTCCTTCCTCGGCGTCGCGCAAGGCCGCCTTGGCCTCCTCGCTCTTCGGTTCGAGCTTCAGCGCTTCGTTGAGGGCGACAATGGCGGCAGGGTACTGTTTCTTCTCCAGGTTGGTCAAGCCGCTCTCCAGCAGGACACGGAACGCGGCCCGCTTGGTGTCCTGCTCCTTCGTGGCCTTCTCCTGCGCCTCGGCAACCTTCTGGCCCGCCTGGGCCACCTCCAGGCCGGCCATCGCCTCCTCGTTGCCGGGAGACAATTTGCCCGCATCGGTGAACGCCTTCGTCGCCAGGTCATACTGTTTCGCCTTGAGAGCAGCCCTCCCGGCGGCGAGCAGCCCCTTCAGCTGCGCGGCGCGCTCGACCTCCTTGGGGTCGCCTTTTTTCTCCGGGGGATCGTTCTTGACCTCGGCGGGAGGTTCTTTCGGATCCTTTTTGACCTCTTCGGGAGGATTCGGATCCTTTTTCACTTCAACAGGATCACCCACCGTGCCGTTCTTCGGGTCAGGGATGTTGTCCTTCGGCTTGCCCGCTCCGGGAAGAGGCTCCTGCGCGCTGGGATCCTTGCGCTTCTCCCCTTCGCCTGCGGGCTTCACCGCAGGGTCGGGCTTGCCGGCGGCAATCGTCTGGTCCGTCTCGCTGCCCTTGTTGTTCGCCACGATGACGATCACGATGATCGCTGCGGCCAGGACTCCGAGGGCCGAAGCAGCGATCAGCCAGGGCAGCATCGGACGCCCGGCGGCCTTTGGCTGCGCAACGGGGGCCCTTGCGGGGATAGCGATGGGGCCGGAGTCCCCGGCTTGCGGGAACAGGCCCTTGATGGAAGTCGCCGGCACCCAGCGCTCGCCGCCGTCGCGGAAGACGAGGTCGGTGGCCAGGAGTTTGCCGCCCGCCACGAGCTGCTTCAACTGGGCGCCGGAAAAGGGACCGAATTTCTGTCCTTGATGTGAGTAATACCAGTCGCTGGAGGCCATGGGAGTGCTTTCAATCGAGGGTCGATGCGGGACGCTGTCGGGAAAGGGCGCCCGGAGCCGTTCCGAGCCCACAGCGCAACGAGACTCCATGATTGAGTCTACGCGGTGGGCGCTTGGGATGCGAGGGAAAAAGGCAAGGGGTAAAGCGCAAAACCGGCAGAGTCGTCGCGCCCGCGTCGTGCGCTCGGCGGAAACCATCAACCCACGCCCGGACGCCATCCGAATGAGAAGAAAGGGGCTGTGCGCTAAGAACACTCCGGAGCGCGGGCGTCCCGCCCGCAAAGCAAGCGGGCGGGACGCCCGCGCTCCGGAGCGTTGTCCGGTTGCGCGAAACAAGCAAGACTGCTCTTGCCTCGGGCGCGCGATCTGCGGTATAGGCTCCTGCGGAGAAGGTCTGCGCCTTTGCGGGCGCGGCAGTTGGGGAGGACCGACATGGCCATCCTGGAAGTGCGTGGACTGGTCAAGATCTACGGCCGGCGGCGCGTTGTTGACGGCGTTGACTTCGAGGTGGACTGCGGTGAGGTGGTCGGCCTGCTCGGCCCCAACGGCGCCGGCAAGACGACCAGCTTTCGCATGACGACCGGGCAGATCACGCCCTACGACGGCAAGGTCTTGTTCAACGGCCAGGATGTCACCACGTTGCCCATGTACCGCCGTGCCCGCCTCGGTATGGGTTATCTGCCGCAGGAAACCAGCGTCTTTCGCAAATTGACCGTCGAGCAGAATATCCTCGCCATCCTCGAAATCATGCCGGTCATGCGCACCCTCGGCCGCAAACTCACACGGCAGGAACGCTGGCAGCGCACCAACGACGTGCTCGAGCAATTTGGCCTCAACCGGGTCCGCCATAACATCGCCGCGCGCCTGTCCGGCGGCGAGAAGCGGAGGCTGGAGATTGCGCGCTGCCTGGTGTGCGAGCCGCTGCTGATCCTGCTTGACGAGCCGTTCACCGGCATCGACCCCAAAACCATCGGCGATATCCAGGAGATCGTCCGCGAACTGCGCAAAACCGGCATCGGCTTGCTGCTGACCGACCACAACGTGCGCGAGGCGCTGAAGGTCACCGATCGCAGTTATCTCATCAAGGACGGCAAGGTGCGCACGCACGGGACGCCGCAGCAGATCATTCACGACCCCATCGCCATCAGCGAATACCTGGGCAACAGTTTCAACGACGACGCCTTCCGCCCCGGTCCGCCGGCAGCGGCAGCGCCTCTCCCCGCGGCGAAGCCCGAGCCGGAACCTGCAGTGTATCAGGTGTTGGAGCAGGAAAAGATCCACCGGCTGATCGAACGGCTCAAGACCGCCGACGCCGCCAGGGCCGCCGAGGAACTGGTGCAGCGCGGCGCCGCGGCGGTGGCGCCGCTGATCGAGGCGCTGGAGCGCCGCGACGTGGAAATGCGACGCCAGGCACATCAGGTGCTTCAGCAGATTCTCGGCGAGGCCACTTTCGACCCGTACGCACCCGAGGCAATGCGTCGTCAGCAGATCGCTCAACTCCGCGAACGCCACGAACGCAAGGCCGGGTGACCCGCTTGAAACCCCTCCCCCCAACCCCCTCCCCTGCCAGGAGAGGGGGAGCCAGACAAACACGACTCTTCTTCTCCCCCTCTCCGTTGCGGGGAGGGGGTTGGGGGGAGGGGTTTCACTCCGCCATGCGCAGCAACACCTTCCCGTGCCGCCCTGGCGTCTCTGCCTGCCGCACCGCGTCCTTGATCTGGTCAAGAGCAAACGACGCCCCCACCTCACTCGTCAGCACCCCCGCCCGCAGCAGCCCCTTGATGCGGCGGAAGAGTTTGAGCATGGTGAGCACCCCCTGCGCGCGCACCCATTCCGACAGCCAGAACCCTGCGATGGACTTCTGCCCGGCCATCAACGCCCGCGGCTCCAGCGCGATCGGCTCGCCGGACAACGTCCCGTAGAGCAGCATTCGCCCGCCGGGCGCCAGCACACGTGTCACCGCCGCCGCTGTCGTGCCGCCGACCGCGTCCAGGGCGAACGGCACCCCGGAGCCCTCCGTCAGGCCACGCACCCGCTCCTCCAGCGATTCGTCATTGGTGGCAATGGCCGCGTCGCCGCCGAGCCGGAGCAACTCCTCCGCCTGCTCGCGACGGCGAACCACATTGATCGTGCGGAAGCCGTACAGTCGCCCCAGGCGCAGCACCATGCGGCCGAGGGCACTGCCCGCCGCCGTCTGCAGCAGCCAGGCGCCGCGCGGCACACGCAGCACCCACTGAGTCATCACCAGCGCAGTCGCCGGGTTGACGAAGAACGCGGCGGCCTGCTCATCGGGGATGTCCACCGGCAACGGCACAACCTGACGCGCCGGCAGCACCACCTCCTCCTGCCAGTTGCCGCCGCGGCCGTTGAGCACCGCGACGCGCCGCCCGGGCTTCAGGCCGCGCAGCACCTTCAAAAAGCCTGGCCCGGCGGCGTCGATCACCCCGACACCCTCGAAGCCGGGCGTCGCTGGCAGGGTCGGCAAGCGGCCGTACTGGCCGCGCACCACGAGCAGGTCGGACGGGTTGATCGGGCTGGCCCGCATCCGCACGCGCACCTCGCCGCGCCCCGGCTCGGACCGCGGCACGTCACGCAGTTGCAGCACTTCCGCCGGCTCGCCGAAACGGTCGAACACAATCGCCTTCATCGATGCGTGTACTCCAGGAAGTATGAGATTGTCACCCCACCGGCGGCAATCCGTGAACTTTACGGCGACAGAACCCTGACTGCTGCACCATCATTCGGCCGCGAAAAATCCTGGCAAACTGCCATCATTTCGACAAATTGGCCAAATTCCTTGGAAGATTCGATTGACAATCCTGCACAAGCTTTCTACTCTTCGTGCTTGAAGTGGATAGTGTGCCTGTCCAAACTCACTCTGACGAGGGGGAAACCGATGGCCGAGAACAAGGCTGCGAAGCCGAAACCGGCGACCAAGTCGGCAACGTTCGAGAAACTCGCCAAGACGACCCAGCTGTCGAAGAAACAGGTCGCCGCCTTCTTCGATGAGCTGGCCAAGCTCATCAAGACGGAGTTGAGCAAGAAGGGGCCGGGTGTTTTCAACCTGCCCGGGTTGCTCAAGATCAAACGCGTCGAGAAAGGCCCCACCAAGGCCCGCCCCGGCCGCGACCCCCGCACGGGTAACGAAATCATGATCAAGGCCAAGCCGAAACGCACGGTCGTCCGCGCGATCGCCCTGAAGGCCCTCAAGGACATGGTCAAGTAAGCAGCGATTTGCCGCGCGGTGGAAGACCCCTCCCCCCAACCCCCTCCCCGCAGCGGAGAGGGGGAGCCAGACAAACAGCATCTTTTTTCTCCCCCTCTCCGCTGCGGGGAGGGGGTTGGGGGAGGGGTCTTCCAGCGCGCGGCTAAACTGTCTCCTGAGCAGCGTGCAGACCGCGGCGGCCCGCTCCACCCACCCCGACTCTCCCCAACGAAAGGTTTTCCCCATGCGCAAGCAACTCGGTTGGACCATCCTCCTCGCGGCACTGGCCCTCGGCCTGCCGGCTCTCCTCGGCCGCGCCGACGCTCAGCAGAGCGGCAAGATTCGCGTCGTCCTCATCGATGGCCAGAACAACCACAACTGGCGAGCGACAACTCCGGTGATGAAGAAGGCGCTGGAGGACAGCGGCCGCTTCACGGTGGACGTGGCGACCTCGCCGCAGGTGCCCAAGCTGGCCGAGCCGCAGAAGCCGCAGAAGCCCAAGAACGAAAACGACGCCAAGGCGGTCGCGAAGTACAAGGAGGCGCTCGAGAAGTACCCCGAACTGCTCGAGAAGTACAAGGCCGCCTTGCCAAAGTTCAAGGAGGAGCTGAAGGCCGCCCAGCTGGCGTTCAACAACTGGCGCATCGACCTCGACAAGTACGACGTCGTCCTGAGCAACTACAACGGCCAGAACTGGCCCAAGGAAATCAACGAGGCGCTGGAGCAGCGGCTCCGGACCGGCAAGATCGGCCTGGTCATCGTCCACGCGGCCAACAACTCCTTCGGCGGTTGGAAGGAATACAATCAGATGATTGGCATGGGCTGGCGCAGCGCGAACTACGGCGAGCGCCTCAAGGTGGACGACAGCGGCAAGGAAATCCGCGTGCCCAAGGGGGCGGACCAGGGCTCCGGCCACCGCTACACCGGCAAGTTCGCCGTCGTCGTCCGTGACGACCGGCACCCGATCACCAAGGGCATGCCGAAGGAATGGATGCACGCCCAGGACGAACTGTACGACAACATGCGCGGCCCGATCGAGAACGTCCACCTGCTGGCGACCGCCTACTCCAAGGGCACCGGCGCGCACGAGCCGATGATCTGGACAGTAGCGTACGGTAAGGGG
>DASPXY010000240.1:0-3515 GCA_035637055.1 Gemmataceae bacterium
TTCGCCTCGAACACTCCCAGCGAACCCATGTTCGCCCCGGTCTCGGTGAAGCGTTCTAATTTGTCGGAGCCGGAAAGCGCCGAGTGGAGGAGCACCGGTTGCGGGTGCCAGGAATGGCCCTTCACCGCGCATGGTGTCGAGTGGTCGCCGGTGATGGCGAGCACATCGGGCTTTTTGTGCAGCAGGATGGGCAGCGCCGCATCGAACTCCTCAATCGCCTTGACCTTCGAGGCAAAGTCCCCGTCCTCCCCGGCCTTGTCGGTGTACTTGTAGTGGATGAAGAAGTAATCGTGGCGGTCGTACTCAGCTACGTACCGCTCGAATTGTTCGGCGATATTGGCCGGCCCTTCGATCTTCTTCATGCCGACCAGTTGCGCCAGGCCCTTGTACATCGGGTAGACGGCGAGGGCCGCGGCCCGCAGGCCGTAGCGATCCTCGAAGGACGGAATCTCCGGCTGATGCGCGATGCCCCGCAGAAGAAAGCCGTTGGCGGGTTTCTTCTTCGCCAGCACCGGGAGCGCTGCCTTGTAGAATTCCGCGACCAGCTTCGCCGCCTTTTTCTGTTGCGCGGACTTCGGGTTCGTCGGCCGGACGCCGTTGATGGGGAGACCTTCACGATTCGGATCGCTGTCGGTGAGCGGACCTTCGAGACCCTTGCCGCGGAAGATGACGACGAACCGGTGTTCCTTTCCGGCCCCGATGATAACTTCCGTGTCACCCAGCTTGCTGACGCGCTTTCTCAGAAGGGCGCAAAGGTCTTCGCACACGTCCGTGACGATGCGCCCGGCGCGGCGGTCGATGACGATGCCCTTTGCGTTGAGCGTGCAGAAATTGGCCCGGGCGCAAACGTCGCCCGGCTTCAACTCCAGCCCGAGCCCAAGCGCCTCGATGACGCCGCGGCCCACTTCGAACTCGAGCGGATCGTAGCCAAAGAGACCCAGATGCCCCGGCCCGCTGCCCGGTGTGATGCCCGGCGCCACGGGGATCATCCGCCCCTGGGCGCAACCCTCGGCGACGAGCAAGTCGAGGTTCGGAGTGAGCGCGGCTTCGAGCGGGGTGGACTCACCTTGTGCCAGCGTGGCGATGTCCCCGAGGCCATCGAGGACGGCGACGACGAGCTTGGCGTTGGTTTTGACGAGCAGTTTCGAGTAAAGAGCGTCGAGGTTCATCAGTTTTACGCGGTTGAACGCCGGTTTGAATCAGCGCAACCCGGCTAAAGCGGGGCGGATCATGTTGGAAAGCCATTCCGAGCGTCAAGGGGCGAAAGGGGAATCGAGTAATACCTTAGCGCCCGTCTATTTCGCATTCCAAGCCTTTGGGTTGACGGAAGACACGAGGGCGAAGGCTCTGCGGGCGTGCTGCGCACGAAGATGGTTGAGGAAGTCGCGGGTGGACATCTTGCGTTTGCGCCGGAGGGGATCCTCGAGCCAGACGCAGGCCAAGCTCGTCGCCAAGCGCCGGAACATGCCCAGCACGGTCATGGCTCGGGTCGTGCGCGTGCGGCTTCGATCCTCATCGAGAGTGCAGTCCAGTCGCTGATGCCCGGCCTCGATCCCCCAATAGCGGCGTCGGCACCGCAGCAGTTCAATGGCCGGCCACTGGCTACGATCAGCACTGGTGATGAGTGGCCAGGTTCTGTCGGTGGGGTCGGCTTTCTGTTTGCTGGTCCGACTGCGCAGTTGGCCGATCTGCCGGGCGGCCACAAAGCAGACCTGCTCGGGCGTCGTGTCCTGAAGCCGGAGTTGGCGTTGCTCGTGGCGTCCCCGGTTTATTTCCTGCGTCTGGGCCCACTGCGTCGGCGTCGGAGGGGGAAAAGGCGCCCGTCGCCAGGAGTCCGCTCACGGTTTTATGCAGCGCCTCCTGATTGGTTTTCACCGTGAAGAGGTAGTCGGCACCCAGTTCCTGGACGATCAACCGAGCCGTCTGCGGGTTGGTGTGCAAGGCATCGAGCACGACCACCTTGCCGCTGAGATCCTCCCGTTGGTTGACCTGTTCCAAAAGGGTCCGGGCCGCGGTGATTTCGTTGGTCTTGTCGGGGGTGCGCACCGTGCCCAGCCAACGGCCGCTTTGGGCCCCAAGGGCACTGACGAGTTCTCCGCCCTGAGAGTGACGGAGCTTCTTGCCGTCGATGGCCAGGATGCGATCCTGCACCGGACCGAGCACTTGATCCTGCCAGGCCAGCAAGGCCAGCTCCAGGGCCCGTTCATCGACTTGGTTGAGGATGCGAAAAAAAGTGGTGACTCCCGGAGGGGTGAGCTTGCCGCTGTTTTTATCGCGTCGTCGGAAGCGCAGGGCCCGCATCTGGTGTTGGGACAGGGTGGCCGCAAACTCCGCCAGGTCCTTCTTGCCGCGCACGACTCCGCAGAAGGTCGCCACGGCAACCAACGTCAACAATCCGGCCAAGGGATAACCCAGAGCGTGGCGGGAACGATACTCGGGGATGCGCGCCAAATGGTCGGTCAGGGTTTTGAGTTCGGCGCTCTGGGTCGTGCAGCGTGGCTTGACCTTGTTTTCGACGGCAGCCCAAGGCTCTGGCAGGCGGTGCGCTCGCAGCTTCTCGGGGCCGTTTTTGACCAGGGATTTGACCCACAACTGCTTGGGCTGATCGTGCTGGAGGTAGTAGTCCTTGGCGTGGCGGGCCCAGCCTTGAGTCAGGCCCAGTGGAGTCCAGCCGCTGCACTGATAGGTTGTACCGCGGAACTGCTCGGGATCGACGAAACTCTCGACCAGGACGATGGGGTGCTTGAATCGCTCTTGCCAGTCGGTGGAAAGCCGCTCCAAGACCAACTTCATCACGCGGCTGGCCAGGTTGGGCAGGGGCTGGTCGGGCAGGATGAGGAACCGGGCGTTGTTGGCCAGCAAGGCGCGCCGACTCCGGCATTGTTCGGAACTCCAGCCGATGAATTGATCCCGGCTCTTGAGATGGCGGGCGGCTGCGCACCAACTGGACAGCGCCAGCCACTGGCCCTGATAGGTGGCGACGTAGCAGAGCTGCTCGCCCACCAGGTGATGGGACTTGAGGTAATGATGCTCGACCATCAGGGCATCAAACCGGCGACGTTCCTGCGGTGTGATCGGCCGCACCGTCAGTTGCTCCAGGATGTGTTGCTCGGGTGCAGTGGGACGACGAAACTTTGAGTTCGACATGCCCGGAGCCTAAAAAATCGGTTCTGGGATGTCCCGCCCTAAATGATTACTCATTTCCCTTCAGCCGCTTCAATGGGAGCCGGGACGGGCCATAAGGACTTCGGGGCGCACCTTGACACACGCACCATAATTGGAAGCCGGTCGAGGGCAGGTTCTTATGGACTGCGCAGGCGGAGCGAAGCGGCGACGGCGCTTTCGTATTGGCAGAGACGTGCAGAATCGAGTCGCCGTCCCGACGAAAAGCGGTGTCGCGCTCCGCTTGCCACCGCAGTCCATATAACAGCCGTGGTGCGTGTGCCAAGGTGCGCCCCCCCAGATTCAACGCTCCGGCGCCGGCTTGCCCGGCGGAGACCACTTCGATAACTTCG
>DASPXY010000241.1:0-3176 GCA_035637055.1 Gemmataceae bacterium
GCGCTTCGCTGCCTCGTGAAACGAGCGCGCTCCGACACTGCCTTTCCATCCCAGTTTGTTGTAGAGCTCCGCGAGTTCCTTGGGCGGCGTCGAGGCCAACCAGGCGACGACGAGCCGCGACATATCGCCGTAGGGGGTTTCCAGATCCTGGTACTCTTCGCCGTCCTTGCGAGGAATCTCGGACAGGATCTCCTCGAAGACCTGCCGCTCGATGAAATTCGGCCCCCGATTCATGGCATTCTCCTTCGAGAGATCCGTGATCGACAACTCTTCATTGTAGAGATTGAGTTGGAGCGGGGCGGGAAGCTCATTCGTCGGGGTGTGGCGATCGCCCGACCTTCCGCCGACCTGTCCGACCACGCAGTCGCCCACCTCGCCCAGTTTACCGAAAAGTTCTGTCAACGTGCAATCGCCACTTCCAGCAGCCGCGGCCGACTCTCCGCGAGTCCCTCGCGCACGCTATCGCTGAGCTGATCCGGTTCCGCGATGCGCTGGGCCTCGACGCCAAACGCTCGGGCCAGTCCCACGAAATCGACCTCCGGCCCTGACAGGTTCATCCCCGGACATTGCGGGTCGCGCAACTCGGGTAACGACATCGCATCACCGCACACCTTGAGGATCTTGTATTCGGCGTTATTGGCGATCACGAACGTGACCGGAATGTTGTGGTGAGCCGCGGACCACAGCGCCTGAATGCCATACAGCGCTGAACCGTCGCCGATGAGCCCGAGGACCGGCCGCTCCGGCCACGCCAGCTTGACGCCGAGCGCACACCCCAGCCCCCAGCCCAGCGCCCAGCCGCGATGGGCGAAAAAGCCCGTCGGATCCTTCAGCACCCCGAGCCGCTCGAAAACATTCTGATGTGTCGTGATCGCCTCCTCGACAACCGCGACGTTGGCCGGCAAGACGCGCGCGAGAGCATCCATGAAGGCCAGCGGCGTTAGGGGCCGCAGGTGACGCTGCGACTCGATTTCCGTTTCGAGTCGGGTCTGTTCGCCGCGCCGCAGTTCGGCCCATTCCTGCCGTCGCGCTCGAACGCGCGTCGTATCCTCGGGTGTCTGGCCGCGGGCGAGCAGTTCGTCCAGTTCACTCAGGCCACAACCCGGATCGCCAATCAAGCCGATCTCGACCGGGTGATTCTTCGCGATCTCCCCGGGTACGTTATCGAGGTGGATCAGGCGAACGTGCTCCGGCAGCGGACACGCCGGCTCGCGATAGATGTAGAGCCGCATCACGCTCATGCCGACCACGAGCAGGACGTCGAACTCGCGCAACGTCTCGTGGATGCCTGACGACCAGTACGACAGCACACCGCGATAGTGTGGGTGGTCCGCCGGCATCGGCAGGCGCCCGTGCGTGGTGGTCGGCTCGGCGAAGACCGGCGCTCCCAGGCGTTCGGCGACGGCAACCAACTCCGCGACAGCGCCCGACTCGGTGACGCGACTGCCCGCAAGGATCGCAGGCCGTTTCGCCGCGAGGAGCAGCGTCGCAGCCCGCCGCAGCGCTTCCTGCGGCGGCCGAATGCGGCGATCAGGCAAACTCGGCGGCGAGAGGTCAAGGTTCTGGACGCGCTCCATCTGCACATCCAGCGGCAGCCCCAGGAATACCGGGCCGGTCGGCGGTGTCAGCGCCGTCTGCACGGCCCGGCGCAGGGCGGTCGGGATGTCCTCGACGCGCTGCACCTCGTAGGCCCATTTCGTCCACGGTCGTACCACGCTGATAAGGTCGCCCTCAAGGACGGGTTCGCTCAGGCGAAGGCGACGATCCTGCAGGCCGGCGGTCAACAGCAAGGGTGTGCCCTCGATATGGGCGTTGTAGATCATCCCCATCGCGTTGCCGATGCCGGGGGTAATGTGGACATTGACAACCCCCAAAGTCCCCGACGCCATCGCGAAACCGTCGGCCATCGCGACGACGGGAATCTCCTGCACGCCGAAAACGTACTGGAAGCGACGGTCGCGCGTCAGGGCGGCGTTGAGGGGCAATTCGGTCGTCCCGGGGTTGCCGAAGATGTGGCGGACGCCTGCCGCCGCGAGGACTTCCAGGAATGCTTCGATGCCAATCATGAGGACGATTCTACCTCTCCGTGGCACAGGCGTCTCGCCTGTGCGAAAGCAACACAGGCGAGACGCCTGTGCCGCGAGAGGCGCGTTGTGGCACGGTCTCCTGACCGTGCCACAGGGTTTGACCGCAGGTCTCCCCAACGCCAGGAGCCCAGAGGAGACCTGCGGTCACAAGCCGTGACACGGTCAGGAGACCGTGCCACAACCCGGAAATGCGCGCGTTGCCGACCCCGCAACCTCGCTCGACCGTGCCACAACCAGAGCGAGAGGCTATCATGAGAGCACAGGTTTCGGGCCAGGGATCCAGCAGGGAGTATCACGCCGTGGAAGAGATGACTGTGGCGAAAGCGCGGCAGGTCGAGTCCGCCGGTCGCAACGTGCAGGTGCATGGCTGGGTGCGGACGCGACGCGACTCCAAGGGCGGGTTCAGCTTCATCGAACTCAACGACGGCTCCTGCCATGCCAACCTCCAGATCATCGCCAACCAGGCGCTGCCCAACTACGAGGCGGAGATCAAGAAACTCGGCCCTGGAGCGAGCATTACGGCCGTCGGCGAGGTTAAGGTTTCCCCCGCCAAGGGACAGCCGACGGAACTGCACGCCAGCGGCATCACCGTCCACGGCGGAGCCGATCCGGAGACATATCCCCTCCAGAAAAAGGGACATTCCTACGAGTTTCTCCGCACCATCGCTCACCTGCGGCCGCGCACCAATACCTTCGGCGCCGTCGCGCGCATCCGCAACCGCGTGTCGATGTCGGTCCACAATTTCTTCCAGGAGCGGGGCTTTCTGTACCTGAACGCGCCGATCATCACCAGCAGCGATTGCGAGGGCGCTGGCGAACTGTTTCGCGTCACCACCGTCGATCTCAAGGAGGTGCCGCGCAAGGACGGCGAGGTCGATTTCACCCGCGACTTCTTCGGCCGCCCCACATACCTCACCGTCAGCGGTCAGCTCCAGGCCGAGATTTTCGCCTGCGCTCTCGGCAAGGTGTATACCTTCGGCCCGACGTTCCGCGCCGAGAACTCGAACACCTATCGCCACCTCGCAGAGTTCTGGATGATCGAGCCGGAGGTCGCCTTCTACGACCTTGACAAGAACATGCAACTCGCCG
>DASPXY010000242.1:0-7437 GCA_035637055.1 Gemmataceae bacterium
TAAGTCTTGACAAGACGACCGCAGATGAACCTGTGACCGAGGACGAGCAGCGAGACTTCATTGAGGCGGTGGACATTTTTTCACGGGTTGTGATTGATGAATTGAGTCTCAGAGAGTTTCCTCGCATGGGTGTTCGGTGTCTCTACTACTTCCCATGCGAGAGCAAAGAGGAGTCGGAAGGATGGCTGCGCGGTTTGGGTTTATTTGGGGTGTCCCAGAAACTCCTTCTGGCCTTTGGGGCTACCGTTGAGGCTGCAGGAGCTTCCATGGTCCTCACCGGCCAGGAGTGCAGGTATCGCATTGCCCTGAACGGAGTGGAAATCAACGCGCAGATCGATATGGGGCCTGAGATTCTCCAGGTCCGAGCAAGCAAATTACCCGAAGGGCAGAAGGCACACCTCCGTGAACAGATGAAGCAGCATCGTCGGAGGCAGGTCAACTCGGGGTATGCTGTCGTGGCGGACGTTGATGCCTACCACGAGGATCCGCCAATCCCAGACCCGCGAGATTTTGCGACAACGCACATTGGGAGCATTTTGGACTTGCTACGGGCGGCAGTAGCGGAATAGCGCAGACTTGGAGGTTATTATGTCGGAGCCATTTCTCTCTGGTGGGACAGGGGCAATCGTCGAGACTCAGCGGGGTGTCGATACGCCGGTTGCCGTGAACTCTGCGCTGTCTGAAGTTGGATATGAGGGCTCGGCGAGCAGCGCTCGCCATTCGGGCGAGTCCGACCCTGATACCGCACTGAAAAAAAAGCAAAACACCCCGCCGCGGCAACGGGGCTTCAAGACCCCGACCAAGAGTCGGCCCGAAGACAGGGATGCTATCCGTCGTTGCTGGCTGGAGGCAAAGAAGCAGGCAGCCCAAATGGAGGAGGCTGCGAAGACAGGGGAAGCGGCAAGTGTTGCCGCTTCCGCTTTCGACCTTGCGGCTACCCTCGACGTGATGTGGGGTCTTCGCGCAGCGCACGACGAAGATTGGCGCGGTATACTCAATTTTCTTCAGGGTGTGCTGAAGGATGAGAGCTTCGAGGACTTTACTGTCGATCAGTGCGCCGCTGTGAAGCAGGTTATCGAAGACTACCTTGGCCCCCACACCATCGAGAAAGACGACGTTCGACAAGCGAGGCGCATCCTCCGACGGGGCGGGTTTGATCCGTGGCGACCTATTTCGACACCGGAGGGAGGATGAAGGGAAGCGCCGTCTTCTTGGATACGACTATCCAGATCGCCCGCCTTATCCACTCCAAAGACACAAAGAGGAGGATAGCTGAGCGGTTGTGTGCTTATGGCTTCACTGTGACGGGGGAAATTGTCAAGCAAGAGTTCAAGCGCCGCCTCCTCCAAGAAGCCAAGTCCCTCCTTCGCTTGCTTGACAAACACAACTCTTTCAGTCAGGTTCTCCATCAGGTTCAGAGGTGGTCTCACCCCCTGCATCGGAGAAAGCAGCAAATCCATATCCAAATGATCGCCACCTTGTTCGGGAATGAGGGTGGCCCTAGTTTGGTGGAACGGGCAAAACTACACCTCCACTACCTCATCACACAAGGGATTGACGATTTTGAAGAGGATGTAGGGATGGTAATTCGGGCTTCGGGCTGCGCTTGCGCGCGCTGCCCCATCCAGGAAAAAGTCCGGTACAAGCAGTACGACTTCGGGCCGGACCGATGCAGCGACCCTGGGGCTGCGGGCTGCCAAATCGGTAATCTTCTCAAGACGCGAGTTGCGGAACTAGAGAAGATACTCCGGCGACTTCAGAAACTGACCGCTCAAGAGCGGACAGCGGAACTCGGACAGGCTGCCGAGTTCATCACCGCGATTCTACAGGACGCCACCGTTGCCCGTTCCCATGACCCGTGCTACAAAATCGGCGATCTGATTATCGCGCTGGAGAGCCACGGCATCCCCACCTTCTTCACAATGAACGGTAAAGAAAGCCAGCACTTCTGCCGGGAACTCGACCAGACACTCATTGTCCGCCCCTCGTCTCCGGATAAGGCAGATGTCGAGTGCGACAAAGGGAATACAAGTTGGCCAAAGTTCTGACTATCCCCGTCTCGCCGCCCTCGTCCTGGTCGGAGAGGATATGGTGACGCCCCTTCACCTCCCCGCCACGAGGACGCTATGAACCACAACGAGCGAGCACAACAAGCATCCCTCCTCACCATCCAGCGGCGTCTCATCTGTGCTCCTCGCCGAAATGCTGGCGCTCCTCAAGGTTGAAATGGGTGCAGGAATTCGTCCCTTCCGACCTGGCAAGAACGAGCGCGTGAACTGGAGTATCGCCACCAGCCCCCGGCATTTCCGGGATAGTTATCCTCGGCTCTTCTGCTCTGGTGCCGATGAGACACCGGGGAGTTCCAGCCCCTTGGCCGCACAGTCTCTCGAATGCGCCACCAAGGGCGCGCACCACGAACGCCGATCGCGACAAGCGAGGGGTCATCGTGAGATGATATGAGACGAGATCCCATCCCCCTTCCTTCATTCTCTCAGAGCGCACAGGGGTACACAAGCCCACAATGTCGTTGTCCTGACGCTGCGGGCTTGTGTTGCGCGTTCGCTTGTGGCGGAGCAGCATGCGGGTCAGTTAGCCGGCACGTAGCGTTCATAGCGGTAAGTCAGCCGCTTGGCCTCCCCGGGCGCCAGCTCGACCGCCCAGCGGACCGTGCCCGACCGCTGCAACAACTGCAGCTGGGTTGGGTCGCTCGTCTTCACGCCACCGTCGGAGGCGTCGATCGGCCGCCCCATCACCTTCGTCGTAATGATGACCTTCGCCGCGCGCTTCTCGAAGTTCTTCAGGCGCAATTCCCCTTCCAGCGTGACCAGGTCATAGAAGGTGTTGCGCGAAGGTGAAGGCCGCGCGGTAGAATAGCTCAATCAAGCCCAGCAACGTAGTCGGGTCGGTGTTCATGGTCAGGGGCACCCTCCAGTCGCATCGCCCGTCCGGAACGCATCCTGCTCCTCCGGGAGCGCCTGGTAGCGGGCGTAGCTGGTCGGGTCGTTTGGGTTCGCGAGCACAGTCGCCAGGAGAGCGTTGCGGTCGGCCGCCCCGCTACCGTAGGCTGATTGGTGGACCGACTGCCCGAGTACCGCCTGGGGGCTACTGTTGGCCGGCAGGGGGTTGGCCGCCGCTGCGTTGCCAACGTGGGCGGGAAGGCCCATCCCCGTCGCCACCCCTGGACCGGTCGCTCCGGGAGCTGCGGCCTGGCTCTGAGCGGCGGCGTACCACTGCTCCGCGTGCCGGCCCTCGTGGTAAATGGTGTTGCCGAGGTCCGATTGCTGGTTGGGCGTGAGCGTCGGCGAGTTGAGCACCCCCTGGTCGATGTCCAGGTTCCAGTTGGGGAAGTCGAGCTGACCGCTCGCGGGGGCAATGTTCGCCGGATTGACGCCCACGGCCGGGACGCCGGACTTGGCCAGCTGTTTGTGGATGATGCGTCCGAGTTCGGCCTGTCGCTGGGCCGGAGTCAGTGTGCCCCAAACTGAGGCAAGCGCCTTGAAGTCTGCTGAGTATTCAGCCATGTTCGCCGCGTCCGCCAGGCCACCCCCGACATCCCCAATCAACACCGTCGCGCAGCCCAGCATGACCTGGTTCGGTGGACCGGCGCCCATCAGCAGGTCTCCCTCGCGAACCGCCATTTGGTTGTTGATCAGGACCGACAGGCTCCCCAGATAGCAAGTCTCCGGCCCATGCATCGCTGGCCCGGGCGGCGCGATCAGTTGGCAGCAGGCGTGGAAATCGACATTGGCGCGCCAGGCCGGCGTGCCCTCGACCAGGGTGGTCGGACTGCCGACACCGGGAAGGAGGGAGGCAGGAACATGGGAGGGCAACCCAAGGCTGCTCACATGGGCTGCGGGTCGCATGATTGGCTCCTTTCTCAACAGTTGATCTTGACCATACCGCCCTTGACCGTATGGACCCCACCGGCCACGGAGGTAATGGTGCCCGAGCCGAGGATCGTGACGTCGGTGCCCTTGATGAGGATGGTCCCGTCGCTCTTCAGGATGATGGCGGCCCCGCCCGTCGAGAGCACAAGCGCGTCCCCGGCGGTTACCGACCGCACCCCGCCGACGGTCAGCGTGTCGTTGCCGCCGACGGTGACGCTCCGCTTACCGCCGACGCTGAGGGTCTGGTCACCGCCGACCGTGAGTTTCTGGTTGCCGGTGATGGTGACTTCCTCGTCCCCCTTGACGTTCTCGCCGCGGTTGCCGCCGACGCCGATGGTCTGGTGCCTGCCAACCTTCTCGATGCAATCGCGGCCGACCTGGTGGGTCTCGTCGTTCTCGACCTCAATGTCGAGGTTTTTCTCGGCGTGGATGTAGAGCTGCTCCTGGCCCTTCTTGTCCTCGAAGCGGATCTCATTGAAGTTGTCCAGTGTGCCGCCCATGCTGCTGCGGGTCTTGACGCCGCTCTGCGTCTTGTTCTCGGGCAGGGCATAGGGCGGCATCTGCTCGGCGTTGTAGACGCTGCCGACGATGATGGGCCGGTCCGGATCGCCCTCCAGAAAAGCGACAATCACCTCCTGGCCGATGCGCGGGATGTGGACCAGGCCCCACTGCTTGCCTGCCCACGGCGTGCCGACGCGCACCCAGCACGAACTGTTGTGGTCGCGCTTCCCCTCACGGTCCCAGTGGAATTGCACCTTTACGCGACCGTATTTGTCGGTGTCGATCTCCGTGCCCGGCAAACCGACCACCACCGCCGTCTGGGTCCCGTGGACGATCGGCCGCGGCGTGACTCGGGCAGGGCGGAGCGGCACGGCGTAGGGGATACAGCTGAAGGTGTTGTCGTAGGTGGCTCCCTCCCCGTCGCCGAGGTTGTTCGTCGCTGTGTGGCTCACCTGCGTGATGACGTACGGGCCGTTCAGCCCGGTCCGCCGGTGCTCGACCAGGTCGAAGCGGTAGCCCGGGGTGAACGCCCGGCAGCTGCCTGCGCCGCTGACCACCTTGTGGAACGCCTCCTCTTCTTGCATCCAGAGCCGCGCGGTGCGCTCCCCGTCTGGGAGAACCTTGGGTGCCTTGTCGTCGCCGTCGAAGCGCTTGGCGTAGGCGCCAGGGTAGTCGTAGATTTCAAACTTGCCGTTGCCGTTGGCACTGAACACGCCGGGCGACGACACTCTCAGACTGTTGCTGGGCGTCTGGAAGTAGTAATCCGTCAGGGTGTACTTGCCGGGGCGCAGTTCCTGCTCGAGGTGCCAGCGGGTGATCACATCCTCGTCCTGCCTGCCGCCGAACATGTAGCCGTAGCGCGCCCGCTCCTGGTTGGGGCAGGGCAGATGGGCGCCGGGGTTGTCGGCCAGGACCAGGGTGTGCTTGTCGGCAGTGTGCTCGAAGAAGTAGAAGATGCCTTCCTCTTCCATGAGGCGGGAGACAAACGCGAAGTCGCTCTCGCGGTACTGCACGCAATACTCGCGCGGCTCGAAGGATCCTCGCAGCTGCAGCTTGAAGTCGCTGAAGCCCAGATCGCGGAAGATTTGCTGGATGATGTCGGGCACGGTCTTGCGCTGGAAGATACGGCAGTCGCTGGTACGGGTGAGGAACCACAGCCAGGGGACGACCTCGGCGTAGTAGTGCGACACGCGCGAATCGACGTCCCCCTGCGAGAACCGGCTCACGAAGCCGTTGAGGTAACGGAACTTCCCGTTGGCAAGTTCGATGGCGACGCTGACGCGCTGCCCGACCAGGTCGCCAAGGGCAATGTCCCGTTTCTCCGAGACAAGCACCAGATTGAAGCGGAACAGGTCGGAGACCGCCTCGGTTCCCTCAAGGGTCTCGACGAGGAGCACGTCCCTGCCCAGGGGCGTGCGGATGGTCACCAGGCGGTCTTGTTGGAGTATTGGCATGGCTGGCCTCGTACATGGTCAAAAGAGCCAACGAGCGGCGGCGGGGTTTCTCCCCGCCGACAACGCCCTACGCCCTCTCGGCGGGGATAAACCCCGCCGCTCGTTGGTAGCACTTGCTCACGCGGGAGGAACCGGAGGGTAGGGATCGCCTGAGCCGGATTTGTCGGGAGGCTCGCCGCAGGCGTTGACGTCATCGGGACTCCACACCTGGAAATGCGGTCCGAAGATCTTCTCCAGCTTGAGGAGCAGATCGTGGGCCGCGGTTTTGCCCGCTCCCGCTTCGCCAATCTCGTTGCTCGGCCCTCTACCTTCCTCACGCAAACGACGCGGCCAACCCGACAGGCTTTTTTCATGACTCTCCCTTGGCCTCGCAGGTAGAATCCAGCATGGCCCGAGCCCACACGGCAACACTTCCCTTCCTGGTGGCGGAGCGGCGATGGTCATGAGCACCCCCCCTCTCGTCCTCTGATATCACGCCGGTCGATCTCATCGACCAACTCTGCGCCGCCTTCAAGGCCGCCTGGCGCGCGGGGGAGTGGCCGCGTATCGAGGAGTACCTGGCCCGCGTGGACGAAGCGCTGCGCTCGCGGTTGTGGGCGGAATTGCTGCTGTCAGAACTGGAATGCCGCCGTCGCCAAGGAGAAGTTCCCACGCTCCAGGAGTACCACGAGCGCTTCCCCGACCACCAAGACCACCTCGAACGACTCTTCGCGAATGTCATCCCGCCCGGGTTGAGTCGTACCGTACCGTCCCTCGCCCCTGCGGCCATGCGAGTCGGGGAACTTCGCGGCTATGAACTGCTGGGAGAGATCGCGCGCGGCGGGATCGTGAGAAGGGTCTATGTTGTGCTCATGCTGGTCCTATCCCGAAGCGGGGCATCTCTAACGCCCAGACAAGGCCAGGCGCCTTCGCGACACACCGGACCGGATCGTCAACCGTGTGCCTGGCCTCGGCGGCAGCAGATTTGAGAGGCTCGCGCGCAACTGATTGGCGGAAACCCGGCGCCAGCGCTCCGCTTGTGGCACAAGGACCAAGGGCGAGGTCAACCGACCTCGCCCTTGGTCATTTCCTGGGCAGCGGGACCACCAGCGGGACCATTGCCTTCAAGCAGCCTGGGCAGCGTCCCCTCCGGCCGACCATGCCAACGCGGGTTTGCTCCGGTCGGTGTGCAATCCTGCTTCTGCAGTTTCCGTGGTTCATTCCGGCGGAAGCCGCGAACCCGGATCAGGCACCGAGCCACGTAAAAGACATTCAGTAGTTCTTTTAAGGGGCTCGGTGCCTGATCCGGGCTAGAGAGGGCGCCTGCGCTTGCCCGCGGCGGTCGGCGGGGCGCTGTGGAGCGGCGCCTCGGCGCCGTCGAGCGGGTCGCCCGGAGTGATCTTCGCGAGCCGGCCTTCCACGCGCGCGGCGTATGCCTCCGACAACTCGAAGCCGAGCCAGCGCCGACCCAACTTCTTCGCGACCGCCAACGTCGTGCCGCTGCCCGCGAACGGATCGAGCACCACCTCGTTCGGGTGGGAGCAGGCGCGGATGATTCGCCCGAGCAACTGCTCCGGCATTTGGCAGCCGTGCCAGCCGGCGCGCTCCTTGAACGT
>DASPXY010000243.1:0-3722 GCA_035637055.1 Gemmataceae bacterium
CGCATGGGGACCGCCCCCCCGGAGCATCTCCTCTGTCCGCACGACCTCCGCACCGGCCAGACGACGGCCGCACCGAACGCTTGAGGCGGCACCCCCACCCCATTTTTTCTGTTGTCGGATTGACGAGCGTTCTACCCTCCAACACGGTACAATATCGATCAACCACGCAAGCGCTCGGGAGTGCGACCGAAGGCTCGGCGCCCTTCTCGCCGCCGAGCCAAAGGGTTTGCCATGCAGTCTCCACCGGCGCCCGCGACCACTCCGGCAGCACTTCCGCGGGACCGCAGGGGTCGGCCTTACGAGCCGGCCGTCGGGCCGCGGCTCCGTCTCGTGCTGGCCCTCATCTTCGCCGCTGTCGCCCTCCTTGGCGCCACAGGCATTTACTTGCTCGCCATCACTATACTCGAACTCCTCGGCCAGCAGACCCTGCAGAACTTTTTCTCGCTGTCGATGTTTTTGGTTCACGTCCTCGTCGGCGTCGGGCTTATCGTTCCGTTTGTGGTGTTCGGTGTCGTCCATTGGTCCTCGGCCCATCGGCGGCCGAATCGCCGGGCCGTCCGTTTGGGAGTGACGCTGTTCCTTACTAGCTGCGCCGCGGGGTTGACGGGTGTCGCGCTGATTCAGCTTTCCGGGATGCCGCAACTCTCCGAAGGCACGATGGCGCGCGTGCTCGTCCGGATCTTGCACATTCTTACCCCGGTGGCCGCGGTCGTGATCTACGTGCTGCACCGCCGGGCCGGGCCGGCCATCCGCTGGCGCTGGGGCATCGGCTGGGGCGTGACGGTGGCGGGTTTTACCGTCGTCATGTTGCTCATGCACTCCCACGATCCGCGCCGGTGGCACGCGAAAGGCTCGCCGGAGGGCGAAAAGTACTTCGAGCCGGCCAAATCGCGGACCGTGGACGGCAATTTCATCCCAGCCAGCGCCTTGATGATGGATGAGTATTGCATGAAATGCCACTCGGACATTTACAAGAGCCACCTGCATTCCGCTCACAAGTTCAGTTCGTTCAACAACCCCGCGTACCTGTTCAGCGTCAAGGAAACCCGCGTCCGCATGGGCACCCGCGCGGCGCGCTGGTGCGCCGGCTGCCACGATCCCGTCCCCTTCTTTAGCGGCCAGTTCGACGATCCCGACTACGACCTCGTCAATCACCCGACCGCCAAGGCGGGCATCACCTGCACCACATGCCACGCCATGACCCATGTCAACAGCCGCTCGGGCAACGGCGACTACACCATCGAGGAGCCGATTCACTATCCCTTCGCTTATAGCGACAATTCGACGTTACAATGGCTCAATAACCAGCTCATCAAGGCCAAGCCGGACTTCCACAAGAAGACCTTCCTCAAACCGTTCCACCGCACGGAGGAATTCTGCTCGACGTGCCACAAGGTCGGCGTGCCGCAGGAAGTGAACCATTACAAGGAGTTCCTACGCGGGCAAAATCATCCCGACTCGTTCCTCCTCAGCGGCGTCTCCGGGCACGGGGCGCGGAGTTTTTACTACCCGCCGACGGCAAAAACTCGCTGCGCCGAATGCCACATGCCGCTCCAGGCCAGCTCCGATTTCGGCGCCCGGGATTTCGACAACAGCGGTGTGCGCAAGATTCACAGCCACCTGTTCCCTGGAGCCAATACCGGTGTGCCCGCGCTGGTGAAGTACCCGGGCTACGAGGATGTCATCAAGGCTCACACCCAATTCCTCCGGGGTGGGCTTGACGGCAAGTCGCCCACGCTCCGCATCGACCTGTTCGGCCTCAAGCATCTCCCGGGCGAGGCCGGCGTTGAGACGCCTCTCCTCGACGATCTGCCCTTGCGGCCCCATCTGCCCAGACTCCAGCCGGGCGGCGCTTACCTGGTGGAAGTGGTGATCCGCACCTTGAACATGGGCCATCATTTCACGCAGGGGACGGCGGATTCCAATGAGGTGTGGGTCGAATTCACCGCCCGCTCCGGTGGCCGCGTGATCGCCCAGAGCGGCGGCATGGACGGCCCGGAGCGGGGCCGAGTCGATGAAAACGCCCACTTTATCAACGTCCTGATGCTCGACCGCCACGGCAACCGCATCGATCGCCGCAATCCCCAGGATATTTTCACGCCGCTGTACGATCATCAGATACCGCCGGGGGCTGCGCAGGTCGTCCACTATCGTCTCCGCTTGCCGCCCGGATTGAAGGAGCCGGTCGAGTTGACCGCGCGCGTCCGCTATCGCAAGTTCGATTACACGTACATGGAGCTGGTCCACGGCAAGGGCAAGGTGCCGCAATTGCCGATCGTTGATTTGTGTGAGGATCGCGTGCTCCTGCCAGTGGCCGGCGGCCAGGAAGTGCCTACCCAGCTCTCGGCCATTCCCGCCTGGCAGCGCTGGAACGATTACGGCATCGGCTGTTTTCTGGAGGGCGGACCGGAGGGCAAAAGCGGCGGCGAAAAAGGCCAGGCGGAGGCGGCCTTCCGGCGGCTGCTCAGCCCCGAGTTCAGGGATGCCAAAGATGCTCACGCCCACGCCCACGTCAACCTGGCGCGGGTACATCTGGCCTACGGCGGCCAGCAGCGACTGGACCAGGCTCGCGAAGCCTTGACGGAGGCGCGCCAGTGTGAGCCGCCCGCACCGTGGTGGACCGTCGCCTGGTTCAATGGCCTGGTGAATGTGCAGAACGGTAACTTCCCGGAGGCCATCCAGAACTTCGAGCAGATTCTCGATCCAAAAAATCGTGATTCGGTCCGTCGTCTCGATTTCACGCGCGATTTCGTCGTGCGCACCGAACTGGGCAAGACCCTATTCCTCCGCGCTCAGCAAGAAGAAGGGCAACATGCGGACACCTTCCTGCGCCGGGCGATCGACCAGTTCGAGCAGGTGCTCGAACTGGATGCCGAGAACGTGGTGGCTCACGAGTTTTTGAACAAGTGCTACGGCCGGCTGGCCTCCGGCCCCAGGAGCGTTGCTCTGCCAGATCCGCTCAACGAGGATGAGAAGACCCTCCTGTCGCTGACCGAACAACTGGGAGGGGGCGCCGGCGAGCGCATGGAGTCCGGCGGGCACCTGGCCCGCGTCCTGTCGGGCACTGCTACCGCCGTTCGGATGCCCGTTCTGCTTCGCGTCCGTGAGCGCCTTGGTCGCGTCCCCCACACGGACATCAGCGCGAAGGTGCTGGCCGCGCAGGCACTGGGCCACCTCGACCGGCATCTCCTGGCCGCCCTCCCGCAACTGGGCCAGCGCCTGGCCGACAAAACCCTGGACTCGACCCACCGACTGCAAGCGGGAGCAGTGCTGGCCGCAGCCTTGACCCAGCTGGGGAGCAGGTCGGCGCCGGTGAATGCCCGTCTCCTGGTGGGAGGGTTGTCCGCCTGGCCGCAGCCTGGTCTGCCCGTCAACCTCGCCCTCGAAGCCTTGGCGGACAAGGGCTTGTTGCAAGGGCCGCTGCCGCCGCCGCGAATTTTGGCGCTCCAGAAACTCCGCCAACAAATCAGGCCGCTGTTCGATGTCGATGACAACCTGCGGGCCGCCGCCGCTGTGCTGGGACAGATTCACCTGGGGCTGCATGGCATCTACAAGCCCGATGAAGCGGCCCAGGGGCAAGCGGTGGCCATCTACCGTCAAAGGCATCCTGCGGCGGCGCGGGCCTCGCATCCGATCATCATTTACGATTTGCGCCCGTGATGTAGGTCAGGGGAGAAAGTTGAAGAGCCTGTGCGAAAACCCCTCCCCCCAACCCCCTCCCC
>DASPXY010000244.1:0-6099 GCA_035637055.1 Gemmataceae bacterium
GTGGTCTCTGTGTCTCTGTGGTTCAGCCATCGAGGATCGCGCGCACCTTCTTGGCGAGTTCGGCGGGCGAATAGGGCTTGGCGAGGAAGGCGGAATGGTCCTGGCCGGGCGGATCGGGGTTGCCGTAGCCCGACAGGAACAGCACCTTCAGCCCGGGCCGCTGGCCCGCGAGCACTTCGGCCAGGTGGCGACCGTTCATTTCCGGCATGACCACGTCTGTTACCAATAGCTCGATCGGCCCGACGTACTGGCCGCTGATCTTCAGCGCCTCGACGGCGTGGCCTGCTTCGAGGACGGTATAGCCGCACAGCCGCAAGACCTGGCGGTTGAGCCTGCGCACCCCTTCCTCGTCCTCAACGAGCAGGACCGTTTCGGCGCCGCGCGGCAGGCCGGGCAGACTCAGGCCCGATTCAGCCGGTTCCTCTCCTGCGGGCGGCAAGTAAATCGTGAAGCAGGTCCCCTGACCTGGCGTGCTGGCAACCTCAATGTGGCCGCCGCTCTGGGTGACGATGCCGTACACGCTGGCCAGTCCCAGGCCGCTCCCCTTGCCGACTGGCTTGGTGGTAAAGAACGGCTCGAAGACGCGGGCGCGTGTGGCTTCGTCCATCCCGACGCCTGTATCGGCGACCCGCATACACGCGTAGGCGCCGGCGCCAATCCCCGGATGAGCGCCGGCGTCCGCCTCGCTGAGTACCACCCGCGCCGTCGAGATGGTGAGCGTACCGCCGGAGGGCATGGCATCGTGGGCGTTGTCGGCGAGCGACATCAGCACCTGCTCCAACTGGCCCGGATCGGTCTTCACGAGCGGGAGTTCGGACTCAAGTTGCGTGGCCAACGTGATCCCTTCCCCGAGAACCCGACGGAGCACCGCCTCCATGCCGGCGACAATCTGGTTGACGTCGAGCACGCGCGGTTGGAGCATTTGCTTGCGGCTGAAGGCCAGGAGTTGCCGCGTCAGTTCGGCGGCCCGCTCCCCGGCTTTGTAGATTTCGGCGACAAACCCGTGCCAGGGGTGGTCGGGTGTCATGCTCGCCAGCAGCAGGCCGCTGTAACCGTTGACGACCGTGAGCAGGTTGTTGAAGTCGTGAGCGATGCCGCCGGCTAACTGGCCGACGGCGTCCATCTTCTCCGTCTGGCGCGACTGTCCCTCCAGCCTCCCCTGCCGCCTCCGTCCGAGAGCCACCTCAAGGACAGCGGCCAGGCGCGGTTCCTCCGCCGGCTCGAAGACGTAACCGAAAGGGTCGCTGGTCTGCGCGCGCTGCAGGGTAGCCGTGTCGGCGTGGGTGGCCAGGTAGACCACCGGCACGCCCGGCCCGGTGCGGAATTGTTCTGCCAGGGCCACCGCGTCGGCGGGGGCGGGCAGCGGTAAGGTCAGCAGGACGAGGTCAGGCTGGAGGCGTTGGGCCAGCGCCAGGGCATCCGCGGCCGAAGCAATGCCGACGACAGCGTATCCCAGTCGTGTGAGGCCCTGCTGCAATGTTCCAGCATGTGCGGTATCCTCATCGATAACCACAATCCGGGCCCGACTCATGGGGCAGCGTCTCCAGGGGATGCATTGCCGCGGAACCGGCAGGGCGTACTGCCCAGTGGCCCAGGTCGCGGGGACACCAGCCAGGTTCCAGGGTGCGGAAAAGCGGCGAGTCACACAGGTATAAACACTGCTTCAGGCGCCGTCAACACCCTGGGGGCGAAAATCGCGGCAGCCAACGGCCCAAACGAGCGTTGGAAGATCCTTTGACAAGGCAAACCGCTTCCGGCGTGGTTGTCCGCCAAAATGTCGCCGGCGCGCAAGTCAAGGACTGATACGGAATGGTCTTGGGGGTTCTTCCTTCAGCAACCCGAAGCGTGAGCGAGGACGGTCCTCGCTGACGCTTCGGGTTGGTGTTCACCACCAACGACCACGGCCTTGCCGTATGGGTTCCGAGATTTTTCTTGCGGGGTTCTCACGGCCCCAAAAAGTGACGATTTTACCCGCGGGGCGCGTTCGCCGCCACCCTTTTCGTCATGCGCGCTTTGCTAACCGCCGAAGAATAAGAAGACCGTGGGGAGGGAAGGGATCTGCGCATCAGTCTTTCTGGATCGGGAGGGCCAGTCATGAGAATGGTGGAGGTGTTGGCGTGTGTGTCCTTGGTGTGCGCTGGAATAGTGTCCGCGGCGCAGGAACCGCTGCGCCCGAACACCGCACTTCTTCTTCCCCCAACCGCGGTGCCGCCGACCGCGGCACCGATCCTGGAGCCGGCTGCCCTGCTCGGTCCCTCGCCGGCTTTCATGGACCCCCGAACCCATGCCTGGCAACAGCACCTCATCGCACCGCCGGACCACTGCAGCCTGGCTACGACCTGCGGGGGAGGAGTTGGTTGTCTTGGGGACCGCCAGCCACGCTCTTGTCTGGGAAAGGTGTGCGACAGTTGCCAGGTCGTTCGGATACGATTCACCGCTTTCTGGCGTGGCCTGACCAGGCCTTCCGCGCACGACGCCACCGAACCAGGATGCAATGTTCCGCACCCGGAGTAATTCCGGCGAGCCGCCTGCGCGGCTCACCGGCCAGTGAGCCACTTCACGAATCTCCGCCAGAGGCCAGGCCGCCTGGGCCGCGCTTTCGCGGTCCGTTCACAGAGGCGGTAATGAATGTCCCGGTCCGCGTGCTTGGCGTGCGAGGAGTAGGGCTCCTTCGGACGCGGCGCAGGTTGGTGACCGGGGACGGCACTGGCAGCGTGTGTGTCCATGGGAGGATCGGGTTTCTCCGGGGTGTCGTTGGTCTCCGGTGTATCCACGTTGATGACTCGCAATTTGGGCGATCGCGAGAGCCGTGAGGCTTCCCCCTGCCTCCCCTGGGAAGTGGGCAGAGGCAGTTTCCGAACGGGAAGGAACAGCACACCCCAACAGAGGCATGCCCAAGCCAGGCGATGGAGGGTCGCGTTCGGGCGAAGGGAGGTTGGTGGAACGGGTGAGCTTGACGAGCTTCCAACCGACCGTGTGGCGACGTTGCCCACGGCAGGTTATCACGAAGAAGCAATGTACTTTACGCCATCCGGCGTCAGGTGCCAAGGAAACCCTGACGCCGGCGATCCTGGTTTTCCTTCTGTTCTGACGTAGGCTGGGGCACAGAAGTTCCTGAATTTCGAGGCACTCCCAAGATGGCGAACCGGGCTTGCCCTTGCGCATGTAGCTCTTTAACGGCGGGCCGGTGTTGGGGTTGCCGGTGTGCCGGCGGTTGTGGGCCGGACAGCGGGGGCCTGGAAACCGCCGGGCTGACCGGTGACGCCACCAGTCCTGCCGAGCGTCTGGAAGTAACGCCGATGAGTCTGAAACCCAACGGCATGCCCCGTTGCCGGCAGTTCCGACGGTGCCTGCAACGCCGTCAGGGTTTCCTGCTCTGCGGCTGTCTGGAGCTGGAGCTGGCCGATCGTATTCCTGAACTCGATTTGCGGTCGGACAAGGTTGTAGTAGTTCAGGGCTGTGTCTCCCCCTGGCTGAACCAGGCTGAGATACGGGCTGATCGCAGGCCGCGTGATGGGCGGTCGCTGGCGGAACTGCTGCACCGGAACTTGAGCGGTGGTGAAGGCGGGCAGCAGGGCGAATGACGTCAACACCACCATCCAGGTCTTCATCGCACTATCCTCCCGCGACCGCTGCGAGGCGCGGTCTGCATCTCGGTTCCCGGAATGCTCTCTGGCCCAACAGTGAGCCTGTAACTCTGTCGCATACCCGTTCGACTTTACGCTGCCTCGAACCCGTGTCAAGCGAAATGCGCTGGCCAGGAGCGGGCAGAGTCGCGACCCGCCCGGCTCCTGCACACAATCGGCGCCGGCCAACTCAGCGCCCGACACCTGTTCCGGTCCCAGTGCCCGAGTTGAAGTTGCTCTCATAGTTGCGGATGGTGGTCCGTGCCAGCAACGCGATCCCAAAGACCCGTTCGATCGGGGAAATAATCCGCTGCAGCCAGGTATCCATGGTGATCACCGAGGCAGCCTTCACATAGATCCGATCGCCCGGCAATACCTGGTAATTCGTCGCCGTCGCCCCGCGCTGGGTGATGCCGACCCAGTCGATCGGCAGCGTCTGAACGCAGTTCGTCTCCGACGGCGCCGGCCGTGCCAGCCAGATATTTCGCTTCGAGGCCACCGCCGGCAGACCACCGATGAAGCTGATCGCGTCGAGGACCGTCTCCTTGCCCGTGCTGGGAAGGCGGATGACCTGCTCGCCAAAACCGGCCCCATCGGTGATGACGTAAAAGACCTTGCTATTGTAGCCGGAGACATCCAGGGCAATCTTTGGATTGAGCAGGTAGGTAGAAAGTTGCGCCTCGATGGCGGCCTTCGCCTCGGCAAGCGTCAATCCATCGACAAACACACTCCCATAAGTACCTAGACTGACGGTCCCATCCGGTCGAACCAGGTGTGGGCCCTTGATTTGCTGGGTGCCGCGGGACTGAGCCAGCCCCACGGTAACCTCGAAGGGAAGGATCTGCACTCCCAGCGGACGGGCCAGGTAACTCTCAACCGCCGTCTTCGCCTCGTCCAGGGTCATCCCGACGACTGGGATGGTGCCGTACCCCGGGAGTGTTATTTTGCCTTCCGGATTAACCCCGTAGTCCCCTCGCAGTTGTTGCAAAATCCGCGCTTCCACCAGAGACACACTCACCTCGAAGGGAGGCTTCAGTTTTCCAACCTGACCCGGCTTCTTCGGGTCTGGCGTCAAATGTTGCTGGATCGATGCGCGAGCCTCGTCCAGGGTCTGGCCCACGACGGACACGGTCCCGTAGGTGTAGCGAAGATTGACACTCCCGGTCGCTTCCACGATGTACCCACCTGTAATTGGCGCCCCCGGCAAGGTGTTGCTGACCTGAATATCCAGGAAATCCAGTGGCGCAATCCGATACGGGATTTTCGGAGCGGGCACGATGGTCAGGAGGTCGAGAGGCTCGATCCGGTAAGGCGGCCTGGGGACCAGGCGCACGGCGTCGATCAGCAATTCGTCCGGTGACTCGATGACGTAAGGCGGCTGAGCGACGCGCTTGAGTTCGTGAGGAACATCCTGCAAACCAGAACGGAGCGCTTCTTGTGAAAGCTCGCAACCGGCGCACACCATGCAGATCGTCAGAGTTGCCCAGGCCAGCGCCAGCCCATTCTTGTGGTAGATCCGCGGCATGCATGAACCCCTGCAAAGGAGGGAAGTTGGCGATCCTCACGGGCTGAACTCGGCCCGGAGGAGAAAGCAGTCTCCGCGTCAGTAAGGATCGGTCTTTCCGGCATTCTCGTTTTAGCCCGCATGATCGTTTTTTTCGGCATCGGTCCCGAGACCTTGTAAACTGTCGCTCCAACCCTGCAACCGTCCTGTCAATGACCGTTTACAGGCTACGAGCCGGCCAAGAGCCCGCACGCTGGGGACCGTCGCCGACGAAGCGCCCGCGGCACGATCGTAAGCCATTATGAGAAATACGTTAAGGGAAAGCTGCCGCAATTATCGCGCAGGCCCTCGTTCCGGCCTGCCTTTTGCTTTAACACCATTCAATCGCCCGGCCTGCCGATCGCTGTAACCCACCGGCACAGGGTGCGCATCGACCAACCGCAAGAGCCTCCACTTGCGGACCGGCACAGCCGCTTTCCTGGAACTCCTCGTCCCTGGCCCGAATCTTTGGTCCTCGCTGCGCAGGGAGTGGTATATCATTCACACGCTCATCACGATGTTGCGCTCGCCACGAATCCGGCCGCTCGCTGGTCTGGCTGGGGTTCTCCTGATCCTCTTGTGGGCCTACTGGCCCACGCTCTGCGACATGGCCGAGAAGTGGTCCACGGACGCCCAGTACTCGCATGGGTTCCTCGTGCCGCTGTTTGCCGGCTTCTTGCTGTGGTATCGCCGCGGCCAGTTCCCAACGCAAGACCCTCGACCCAGCGCCTGGGGGGTTGTCCTGATCGGGGTGGGGCTGGGGCTCCACCTTTTCGGAGCCTACATCTACATCGACTGGCTGGACATGGTTTCCCTGTTGCCGTTGCTGGCGGGGTTGTGCCTGTGCTACGGCGGGCGGCCGGTGCTGCGCTGGGCGTTGCCGTCGATCGGCTTTTTGGCCTTCATGTTGCCCTTGCCCCACACCTTCGA
>DASPXY010000245.1:0-3648 GCA_035637055.1 Gemmataceae bacterium
CACATCACGGTCTACAGCGAGCCGGGGCACGGCACCACGTTCAAGATTTATCTGCCCTGCGTCAATGAGCCGTACTCGGAAATGATGCGGCGTGCGATTACCCCGGAACCGCCCCGGGGCGCGGGCACCGTGCTGCTGGTCGAGGACGAGGAGGAAGTCCGTGCCATGACGCGGCGCTGTCTGCAGCGGCAAGGCTATGAGGTGCTGGAAGCGCGGAACGGTCGGGAAGCCCTTGCGACCTGGGAGCAGGAAAGCGGGACGATCGACCTGGTGGTCACCGACGTGGTCATGCCCGAGATGAACGGCGGTGAACTGGCGCGGCGACTGCTCGCCGAGCGGCCGAGTTTGAAGGTCCTGTTCGTCTCCGGATACACGGACAGCGCGGTGTTGCGGCACAATCTGCTGGAGGAAGGGATGGCCTTCCTGCAGAAGCCCTTCACGCCGAAGGTTCTGGCCCGCAAGATTCACGAAGTCTTGAGCACAGCCCAGGCGGAGAGCGGTCCCGGGTGGGTGGAAGAAGAAATGGCTGGCGTGGCCGAGGAGCTTTCCTGCGGGTGAACCGTGTGACCTGGTGCAGTCGAGGTTCTCCCCTCTCCCCCACCTTGTAATCCCGCAGCGCCCTGAACATTCCGGAAGGGTAGGCGAGGCACTCTTGCCTCGCCGGGCGAGACAGGAGTGTCTCGCCTACCCCACCACCAACCACCAAGCCGATCCCAGATCGTAGAAGTCGCAGGGCGACTTCCCCTGCTGACCTGTGAGCGCCGACGGTGCCAGGGTACGATCAACTTCCACCACCTTGCCCTTCACTCTGGACAACGCCCACGATGACCAGCGCGCGTTTCTATGGCGGACCTTCTGACGGCCTCGAATTGGCCCCAAGGCGCAGGACCGCCCGGTGTTTCTGGGCGAGTTCGGTGCGTATCAGCAGGCGGACGTGGAATCGCGGGCGCGCTGGACACGTTTCCTGGTCCAGGAAGCCGAACGGCGTGGCTTCAGCTGGGCGTACTGGGAATTCTGTTATGAGTTCGGAGCCTATGACTCAAAAGCCGAGAGGTGGCGGGGCGCACTCAAGGCCGCGTTGCTCGACTGACCTTGTCAGGTGAGTCGGGTGACGCCCAAGGCCAGAGACGCACGCGGGCACGCTGCAGGGGGAGGATTTCCGTTGCACGAGGAGGGTCGCCGCGTTCTGATAATGCTGATTGAAGCCCGCGCCTCGGACCAGACCGCGGCGTGGCAGCTGGCGTGTGAACAGGCTTCGCTGCCTGGCGGATTCGACATGGGACACCCTTCCCGAGGGTCGTCTCGTCCAGGGCCTGAGTGTGGTCTTGCCAGTCCTCAGTGCTGCTCTGCCTCATGCCTGCACACTCTGGAGTCGCTTGCCGTCCCAGGTGTAGCTTGCCAGGGTGCGGTTGACGGTGCGCAGCGTCACCACTCCTTTGGGGGCATCCAGGTCGCTGTACATGATGCTCGGTTGCGCGTGGTCCACGCGACACTCCCGACAGTGCTTCTGGTAGGCCCTGCACGCCTTCTCGAACAGTTCGCGGATGTCCATGTGTCCTCCTGAACCAACAACGGCTCTGCCGATTTCAACCACCGTGCTACTTGGCTCGTTCCGTTTCCCTTGCCAGTCCCTTCTCGGTGAACAAGTGAACTGAGCCGTCCTCTGCCCTCACCTTGTACACGTTCGCCGGTCGGGTCTCAACGATGGTCCCTTTTTGGTCCTGTCGGCTCCCGAAGCGGATGATGACCTGATCTCCTTTGACAAAACGCACCATAACGGCCTCTTTTGCTCGGAGTTACCTGTTGCTTAGCGAGAGCGGTTCGCAGTCGCCTGGGATACGAACCCGAAGCGTGAGCGAGGCTTCAGTGAACACCTCGCTCACGCTTCGGGTTGGTATCGTGCGCGCTCCCACTGTGAACCGCTCTAAGGTCTGCTGACTTCTGTTTCCGGCGACCAACACCCTTCCCAGAAAGGTCGTCGGGAAGGGTGTCTGAGTTGTCAGAACGGCGCAGGGCCCCTTACCGCCGCCAGCGGCACGGGCACCGCCGTAGCCACCTTGCTGTCGCCACGGTCTGCCCGTGGCCGGGCTGCGTTGACGGTGAGTGGCCGACCGTCGACCTCCTGGCCGTTCATCGCCTGGATGGCCGCTTGCGCCTGCTCGCCGCTGTCCATCTCGACGAAGCCGAAGCCCCGCGAAAGGCCCGTCTCCCGGTTCATGAGCACCTGGGCCGAGAGTACGCTCCCGTGCGGGGAGAATAGCTTTTGCAAAGCGCTGTCAGTCATGCCAGAGGCGAGATTGCCGACGTACAATTTGCTAGCCACGCTGGACCTCCTTGAGAGCATCAGGCAACACGAGCACGGCCCAAAGTGGGCCGAGCCGGTCGCATGAACTGTCTGGGTTGTCTTGCGACCTGAGAGGAGAGAAATGCGAATGGAGGGACAACAGAACGGGTCGTCACGGCCATGAAAGCTCTTCGCGGAAGGTCGAGGGACAGAGTCATGCTACTCCAACCTGTGGCATTTGGCAACCCTTGCCCTCGGAATTATCGACATTTCGCAACCCCAGGTTCTGGCCCACGGCGTAGCGGCTCCTCTGTTCCCGTCGAGCATTCCGCAACCGAGTGTCCTGACCGGGCTGCCTGCCGTGTCGGATCACCGATCAGGCAGGCATCGGATGGCGGCAGCGGTCTTCTCCGGCAGGGATTCTCCGCGGGGGACACCGACCCTCCGGGGCGGCTCACTTGCTACTGGGCCATTCCCTGGATTTGGACTTCCCGATTCTTCCGGCACTTCGGGCAGAAGAAATGGACGCGGGTGACGCCGTGGCCGATGCGCATGTTGCTCCTGCACACGTCCTCAAAGCCACACGTAGAACACTTCTTCAGGAAGTAGACGGTCACACCATCCTGGCTCATGATTACCGCCCCCTGCAGCCCAAGCGCTCGCCGCTTCCTGGCCCGTTCCGGCTGCGGACGGGGCGGTGTTGCGTTCGGGGGGGCGGTGGGTTGCAAGGTCGGGTATGCGGGACTAACTCCGGCAGGGGAAGCCACAGAGGGTGAGACAGTTTGGACGGCTGCGACCAGCGGGCTCGGCTCAGCAGGTGTTCCTGGCACACCGGATGGGGCAGCTGGCCGCGGCAATTCGACCGCTGCGGCAAGACCGGGAGGCGAAAGGCTGCTGGCCGGGGAAACCAGGGCTGCTGCCGGGGCGCTGGCGTCCGCAGGCTGCGCTTTCGGCTGGGGGGCCAAGAATAGGTTCTTCACCTTGACGGCGAGCACTCCCTTCGCCACCCCTTCCCTCCAGATGGTGTCCGTGGGCAGGATCCGCCCCGCAGCGGCCAATTCCCTCAGTCGCGTTGCGGAAAAAGGGCCCGACCTCCTGTTTTCCCGTCCGACGTATAGCCAATCAACCACGTTCAGACCTCCTCGCACGCGCCGGCAATGAAGCGGGCGCCGACAGTAGGATTTCGGAGCGAGAGATGGTCAGATTGGTTAGATAGCTGCCCCCAGTAGGGGACTGCTAGATAAGGAAGGTGGCCATCCGGCCTTTGATATGTTGAGGGTATCACAACTCCTCGGATGGAGCAAGGCCAAACCAGATTTTTCCCCTTGGATATGTCTGCTGTACGCGCAGGCAACGCAACCGAA
>DASPXY010000246.1:0-5448 GCA_035637055.1 Gemmataceae bacterium
CGAGCGCTGTGAAAAGGGAGTTTCCGCCTGCACACAGCCACTTACCTCCCGTAGGCACGTTGGCGGTTGCCCCACCTGTGGAGGCAGCCCCAGTGCGATCAACTGACTCGCGCTGCAATCCTCCCACGGCGTAACGCCGCAGATACCGCTACCTCCGTGCGGGCGGAAACTCCAATGCGAATTGTAACCAACCTTCGCGACCCGTGCCATTATCTCGGCTGCTTCTCCGGAACCCCAGGACTAACCGTCCGTCCCACGCCATTGTCCCCGGTCTCCCCTGCTTCGAGGATCTCGTTGAGAATCTCGACGGCATAGCGATCCTCGACGACGGCAAGGTTGGTGAGCACTTCGATGATGCGCTGGGTGTAATCGCTTCCTACCTCGGCTGCAGGCAGCGCCTGGACGATCGGTTCCCCGTCGTCCCCGGTGGGGCCTTTGAACAAGAGCATCTGCGGCCGCGGCGACGCGACCGGCTCCCAGCCGCGCCGCCGCAAGTAGGTTTCGACATCCGGCACCTTGACGAGCTTCACCCGTGGGTCGATCCACGGGGCCAGCCGGTTCGAGAGAAATGTCATGGGTCTGCTCCTTGTCCGATGCGTTCGATCATGGCCCGCAACTGCGCCACTGAAAAGATGTTTGCCCGCGGAATCGCGATCCGGACCGTCGAGGTATTGGTTGTCGATTGGTACCCCTTCAGCGACATCCAATAGGCACATCGACGCAAGATCAGGGCTTCTTCCGATTGGCTCAGCCAGTCCGCCTCATCGTCGGGCATCACCAGCAGGACAAGGATCCGCGGAGCGCGGGCGTCGGGGTCGCGCAGATCCTCGTAAGCCTTCACCTCAAGGTCGTAGACCACGGAGGCGTCTTTCGTCTCGGCCTGTGTCGTGCTTTTCAGCTGGAGATCGAGGGGAATACCCGCATCAACGTGGCGGTGATTCCGCGTCTTGAAGGCACGCAAGCATAGATCGATGCCGTAGTCGTTGGCAAGGAACGTGTAACTCAGTCCCGCCTGTGCTACCACCGCTTGCACATACGCCCTGCACAGCGCTTCTTGACGATGTTCTCTAGTCAACAAGGCCGAACCTCCGTGGCAAGGTCGGAAGAGTCGTCGGCCGTTCCTTCATTTCCGAGGATCGTGCCAGCGCGGAGGGAAGCGATGGAAGGAGTTCCCGCCTGCACAAAGCTACTTACCTCCCGAAGGCACTCTATACGGGGTGCCTGCACATGGGCTTTCCAGGTTTTGGGGAGTACAGTCAGAAAACCTCCCGCGGCGTAACGCCGCAGCTACCGCTACCTCCGTGCCGACGGAAACTCCACCCACGATTGTAGCCGACGGATAGCCCGACAAGAAGCCGCTCCGGGCTTGTATCACGTACGCCCCTTCAAGAGCTTTTGTAGATCGGCCTTCTCTGCCTCCCGCCAGGCCTCCTCGGTGCCAATCGGCAGCCAGAAACGTGCTGCCACCACACTCACCGCCTGCCGAGCAGCGACACCGCTCACGTAGTCGGTGATCTCGTACTCGCCGCGCGGCGACAGTTGGATTTCAATCTCGAACACCGTCCGCGGAAACAGGTACGCCCCGGTGTTGGCAGGATGACGGCCCACGAGATCCGGCTTCTCAACGAGGCGGTCGAGCGTGCCATCTTTGCGGAGAAAGGCGATGCCGAAACGCTTCGGTTCATCGACCGGGTGAACCAGCAGCCCGGCAGGGCAGTTCGCCAGTTCGGCGAGGTCGGCGGCGCCGTAGAGGTCGTCCCCGTTGAGCACGAGGAAGCGCTCTGAGCGCAACGTCTCGCGGCAGCGGCGCAGGGCGTCGCCGGTGCCGCGCGGCTCATGCTGCGGCACGGTCACCCACTGGGCGAAGTGCTTCTGCGTGCTCAGGTAGGCATCGACCTGCTCGGCCAGGTAATGAGTGACCACGATGACACGATCGACCGCGGGCGGCAGCGCTCCCAGAGCCCAGTCGAGAATGGGCCGGCCCTGGATCGGCAGGAGCGGCTTGGGAGTGTGCAGCGTGTGCGGCCGCAGGCGCGTGCCCAGGCCGGCGGCGAGAATGACGGCGTCCATGTGTGTTGCCCGTGGGCTGCTTGTCCAGTTTGCCTGCCCCAGTGGAAATCCCTCAAGCTACCGGGTTCCACAGTCGAATATAGCAACACACCCAGCAACTGTCGCCCGCGGCCGCCACCAGGAGATCCCGGAGGAAGGACTCGGCGGCCCGGTGACCCAAACAAGGATGATCCGCACCCTCGACCTGTTCCAGAAAGGGATGGAGACCCATGCATCGGTTGCTTGTTCCGCTTGCCACCCTCAGTCTGATGGGCATTGTCCTGAGTGGCTGCAAGAGCACCCCCAGCGCCAGCACGGATTGCGGCTGTTCCCCCGCCGCGCCCGGTGCGGTGATGCCCTTCGCCGTGCAGCCCGGCCCCATGCCGCCCCTCATGATGCCGCCCGCGAATGGTCAGCCGCCGAAGATGCCGACCACCGACGAGAAAAAGGCACCGCTCGAAGATCTGGCCGCGCCGAAAGAGCAGGAGCCGGAGAAGGACACCGGCCTGCCGCTGCCGCCGAAGTCGTAAGCGCCACTCATACAAAGCGAGCGGCGGGGTTTAGCCCCCCTGGGAACCAAGATACGGTGGAACTCCTCTGCTACAACGCGGCCAAACTGTGGGTGGTGTACCGCTGGGAGCTGGAGTTGGCGTGGCGTGAACTGAAGGAGCAGTTGGCGCACGTGCGGTCGGTGAGTCCGCGGCATTGGGCGTGAGCCTGCCGCCACCCAGAGTCCCTGAAGTCCGCAGCAGTGGGCGCACGCCGGCTGTTCGCCGGTTTGGACGGCTCGTTGCAAGTCATTCCCGGCGTGGTAGTTACCGACCGGTACTGTGATAACAGCGAAAATGCGCAGCTTTTTCCGAGCGCATGGGGTATGATGATGAACAGAGAGATGGGCGCGTGCCCGTCCTGTCGGGTGATAACGAAAGCGATTGCACATTCTGAACTGTCCCGCCCCGACCTTGCACTCTCCTCTCGCTCTCCCTGACAGTCTGTTCACCTGCTGTGCTGGGGGATTGCGGCTGCTGAAGTCGGCCGCGCCGTGCGTGTGCGCTTCCCCACCAGATTTGCCGAGGAACCCCTGTGTCTGAGCATCGCGCAGAACCCTTTGCCGTCCTCCCCCTGGAGGCGGCGCCCTCCGATTACGTCCCGGAGAAGATTCCGTGGGGCGAGCGCCTCGGAATATTGGCGTTGATCCTGGTTCCCTTCCTCGGTCTCGTGGCAGCCCTCGTGTTTCTGTGGGGCTGGGGCCTTGGCTGGGTCGAGGTCGGTCTCCTTGCGGGCATGTACACCCTGACGGTCCTGGGAATCACGGTCGGTTTCCATCGACTCTTCACGCACCATTCCTTTGAAACCAATCGGGTCGTGCAGTGCATCCTGAGCGTGCTTGGCTCGATGGCCATTCAGGGCTCCCTGCTGAAGTGGGTCGCCCGCCATCGGCGACACCACCAGCACAGCGATCGCGACGACGATCCGCATTCACCCCACCATCACGGCCGGGGCTTCCTCGGACTGCTGCGCGGCTTCTGGCACGCTCACCTGGGCTGGATGTTCAAACCTGACCCGCCGGGCCTGTCCCACTATGTGAAGGATCTCCGCCAGAGTGGGCTGCTGCGGACGATGAGTGCTCTGTTCCCGCTGTGGGTGGTCGTCGGCTTGTTGATCCCGGCCGTCCTGGGGGGCCTGCTGACGGGCACCTGGCTGGGCGCCCTGTTCGGTCTCGTGTGGGGCGGCCTGGCCCGGATCTTCCTGGTCCACCACGTGACCTGGAGTGTCAACTCCGTCTGTCATCTGTGGGGCCGGCGGCCCTACCGCAGCGCCGATCACAGTCGCAACAATTTCCTCATGGGCTTGCTGGCGCTGGGGGAAGGCTGGCACAACAACCATCACGCCTTCCCCACTTCCGCCCGTCACGGGTTGCGTTGGTGGCAAATCGACGTCAGCTACTGGGTCATCCGCTTGCTCGCGCTGCTTGGGGTTGCCTGGAATGTGAAACGTCCCTCAACGGCAGCACCCGCCCGCTGAACGACAACCCTGGAGCGCGGGCGTCCCGCCCGCCTCGGAATCCTCGCAACAGCGGGCGAGACGCCCGCGCTCCGTCTCCGGACTCGCAACGAACGCGCAAGCAAGGGCCGGGGCAATCCTGATGGATTGCCCCGGCCCTTTGCAGTCCTGGAAATACACTCCGTCCGGCTACGACGCCGTCGAGCCAATGGTGGTGCCGACGCTATCGAAAGTCTTGTTGGCGTTGCTGCCCAGGGCGGTGATGGCCGCGATGCACACCACGATGATCAGGGCCAGCATGACGGCGTACTCGACCGCGGTCGGGCCGTCTTCACGCTTCAAGAAATTGACGATACTTTGGGTGAAATGAGACAACATCGCACAGATCCTTTCTGGTCCGGAGAAAGACTCCAGCCGGCCTCCGCCGCTGCACACGCGCAACACGGCTCCGCCGGCTAACTTCAGATATGGTTTGTCAGCTTGGTTCGAGACACCACCGAGGACAGGAGAGGCGATTCCTGTCTGGCCAGGTGGACCACTTCCGTTCGGCAGCCTGGCGATCCTCGCACAAGGACCCATGGCTTTGCGCCCCACCCTTACGAGTGGTTTACCTTTGTCGTGGACCCGGCTCCCCTTTCGGGGCCCAGTGTCGCCGCGGACACGAGCTGACCTTGGCTGGTGGGGACCGAGCCGCGCGCAGGAGAAGGGGGAGGATGAGTTCGGCCCCGCCCGCCAAGCGAACAACGCAAATGTAGGTCAGAGAAAATCCGCTGTCAAACAGTGCGCCGAAAAACGTCGGAGCGCGGGCGTCTCGCCCGCTCTGCCAGGCGGGCGAGACGCCCGCGCTCCCGGGTGTTCAAACCGCCGGTGAGCAGTCAACCGGCGAGCGGCAAGACGCAGGACGGTTCGTCGTGTTTGGCGTTGTTGACGCGCGCGCCGACCGGGTAGCCCGCCATCTCGGCGGCAGGGTAAGGCCGCAAGACTTCCTGCAGCGCCGGTCCTTTCGGGGTCTTCGGGTCAAGCCAGAGGTCAAAGTCGCGCGGGGCGAGGATGACCGGCATGCGCTCGTGCAGGGGCCGCACCAGCTCATTCGCGGTGGTCGTCAGGATCGTGCAGGTCTCGACGGCTTCGTCGTCGCGTTCCCAGTGCTCCCACAGGCCAGCGAAGGCGAAGGGCTGCCCGTCGCGCAGGCGGAAGTAATAAGGTTGTTTGCGGCGCTCGAGCTTCTGCCACTCATAAAAGCCGTCCGCCGCGATCAGGCAGCGGCGCTGGCGAAAGGCGGCCCGAAAGGCGGGCTTGTCCGCGACGGTCTCGGCGCGGGCGTTGATCAGACCGTGACCCAGCGCGGGCTCGTCTGCCCAGTTCGGGATCAGGCCCCAGCGGAGCAGCGCGGGG
>DASPXY010000247.1:0-3124 GCA_035637055.1 Gemmataceae bacterium
GAGTGTGCGTAGCATGGCCATGCCTGGTTCAATGAGGGGACGTTGCCCGTCCCCTCGTTGGGAAGCGAGGGAGAGATGCCAATCCGCTTTACAGTTGGCCACTTGGCGGCAGGTTCGGAGAAGTTTGACGTATCCCCTGAAGAAGCCGCTCCCGTTCTGCGCTCCTTGCTGAAGGAGTTGGAGGAGGCGGGCGACGAACACTATCAGGTGTACGTCGTGAACGCCCAGGGCGAATCGCTGACCTGCTACGATAGCGGCCTGATGGAATACCACCCGGAGGAGTATCGAGTGGGCACCGAGCGTTATTGCAGACCCACTTCTTTTGCCGAAGCCGTGGACATCTTGTGGCTCCATGTCCAACAAAGCAGCGCGTCGTACCTGCCGAAGTTTACCGCGGAAGCACCCCCTCCCGCCCAGAGTTACGTGTGGGCGGGCTTGCGCTTCCCGCTTCATGTGGCCGCAACTTCGGGCAACCTGACGCTGCTGAAGAAGTTGATTGATGCGGGGGGCGACGTGAACCAGCGGGATGAGTCCCAGATTACGCCCATCATCTATGCGGCCAGGGAGGGGATCTATCGGATCTGCAAATACCTCGTCGAACAGGGCGCCGACCTGACGGTTCGCGATTCTGAGGGCCACGATCTCCTGTACTGTGCGCGGAGACGCCCGGACATCGTCGCCCTTTTCCGTGAGCAATTACAGTCGGGAGGCAAATAGGCGGACTGGCGGAGCCTGTGTACATTAACCCCAAGCGTCTGACCACCTACCGAACCTCAAGCGCGATCGACCACCCATGACTACCCAGCCAGCCCGCCAAGCCCCCATCGCCGTGCCTTGCGAGAATGGGGCCCTGCTCCTGATCGAACCACCGGAGGGGTGGCTCATGTCGCCGCCCACGCCTCCCGCGCGAATCTCTCTGCTCGACCCCAACGCGGCGGGGCCCTTGCGGCCGAACATCAACGTCGTCGCCCACAGCCTGGGGAAGATGTCCGCGGAGGAGTACCTGACGCTGACCCGCTTGCAATTCAAGGGGATGGGCGATCAAGTCGTCATCGAGCGCGACCAACCGCTCGGCCGCCATTTGGGGGGACACCTGTTCGAGTACGTCGCGAATCTCGGGGCCGTGTCCGTGCGTTGCCGGCAGGTCATGCTGTTTGACGGCGGTTGGGCCTACCTCATCACCGGCCTGGCCCTGGCCCACCAGTTCGAGGCGTACCGCACCCAGGTTGAAACGTCCCTGAATTCCGTCGTTCTCCGCCTCTCCACGGGGGCCTGATCCCGTTCTTTTCCGCTGTGCGGTTGGCTCTCATCCTAGATTTCCTTGGGGTTCCGGTTCGGCGGGGCGATTGCGCCGGGGAGCAGTGGGACCATGTTGCCACCGCTCTCGCGCAGCAGGCGAGCCGCGTTCTCGGGGGTCGTGAAATACAGCAGGTCGGCAGTCGCCACCCCGCGCAGGCCGCCCATGTCGGCCAGGATGTAGAGAGCGCTGGCAAGCGAGACGCCAGTGCTCAGGTCGGCAGTGACCACCGCTTTCGTCCGCCATGCCAGCCGCGCGTCCACGACCACCGGGATCCCCCTCTCCTCGGCCAACGTGTTCAGCGCCTCAGCAAGGGGAACGCGCGTGAAGCGATGCTCGACTCTCTCTCCCAACCGCGCGGCGAGCGCTGCCCGCTCGTAGGTGGTGACCCAGATATAGCCCTCGCCGCGCACCAGGAACGTCGCGTTGTTGGTTGCCACCTTCGACAGGATCACGCGCAGGGCAGCGAGCACCGTCATCTGCCGCGGGAAGGGCGGGAACTTCACCTCGGTGTCGTAAATGTCCGGCGCGTCCGGGTTCTCCGCCTTGAACGCCGCCTCGTCCACCAGGATCGGCAGCACATCCCCGGCCCTGTACCTCTGGTTCAACTGATCCTGGAGCACGCCGAGCGCCTCCTTCAACGTCATCGCCTCGCGGTTGAATCCCGTCAGGTCGATGCTCTCGTTGAGCGCGGCCCGCACTGCCCGGACCTTCATGAGGGCAGCGCTTGGTTTGCCGGCCGCCTTGCCGGCGGGCGCGTCTCCGGCGAGGAGCGCGAGCGTCAGCGGACACACGACGCCGAGAACGATGCAGCGGATCATGAAAGCGGCTCCTGGGACAGGGGATCAACTGCGGGGCGGCTATTTGCTCGTGGCGTGCAGTTTTGCCTGCTCGCGCGCTCCGGTTAGCGACTGGCCATTGGCCGATGTGGTGATGTACACGCCGGTGTCTGTCACCGCCAGTCGGAGACCAGCCATGTCGGCGAAGAGCTGCAAGGCCCCTTCCAGGGTAATGTCATTCCCAAGGGTCGCTGTGACTGGGGTTTTCGCCTTGTCGCCGACGCGGACGTCCAGGATCACGCTCAGGCCCGTGCGCTCGGACAGTTCCTCGAAGACTTCTTTCAAGGGTCGGTTGGTGAAATCGGCCAGCACCGTTTGTTGGAGCAAGTGTTTCGGGCTCGCTGCCTTGGCGGTCGTGACCTCCAAGCTGCCTTGACGGAGGAGGAAAGTCGCCTTGTGGCCTGGTGTGTTGGTCAAGATGATCCGCACCAGCGTCGCGATTGGAAGGCGGCGCGGGAGGGCGCCCAACCGGATGGGAACCTCCCCGAACAACTCCTGGGCATTGACGTTGTCAGCCCGAAACGCTTCCTCGTCGATCAGGATTGGCAGCATGTCCTCTTCCTTGTAGCGCGCGTTCAACTTGTCCTGGAGCAGCTGCAGGGCTTCCTTGATCGTCAGAGGAACTTGAAAGTCCTTGGTGTCGATCATCTCATGCAACATCAGCCGTAGCTGTCTGGCGCGCAAGGCAGTCGCCGGCGTCGATTGCGCGGCGACCGGCTCCCCGCAGGAGAGCAAGGCCAACATAGCCAGGGCAACGAGAACTGAGATGGGAGGTCGGATCATGGACGGAACTCCTGATGAGTGTCTGCTATCGCCAGCGACGAACCGGCGCCGTTCCTCGAAATGGTGGCACATCAGGGGCCGACAAACGCGGTCCGCTGTGGAGTGGCTTGCCAGCGGAGGGTTCGATGGCCCTCGCTATTCCCGCGTGGTTTGCTGCTCGGCCTCCCGCCGCTGTGGACTGAGCCGCTGGGCATTCGCCGGGGTG
>DASPXY010000248.1:0-2548 GCA_035637055.1 Gemmataceae bacterium
TGCAGGTCGCGAATATAGCAAAAATTCCCTGGATCATCGCGGGTGAAGTCCTCGCGCCAGCGCGTCACGTCGAGATCATCGCAACGACTGAAGCCCGAGCCCGCGTTGGTTACCATCACCGAATAATGCCCATTGGAGAGCAGATGTGTGCGCGGTCCCGGGGTGAACGGCGTCGTGATCCGGCGGCTGACGGGGCTTGGCCCCTCCTGTCCAGTCGGGCGCCCGACCGTGGCCATGTCCGGCGGCACCACAGGCTCCGCGGTCCGCGGCAAACGCTCCTCCAGGAGCAGTTCGGTGGAGCGCACCAGCTGCGCCGCGTGGAAGCGGCGCGGCATGACATCGCCAAGCAGACCGTTGGCCAGGGCGACCAGGCTCATCCCCTGGTGATGTGCCATGAAGCAGCGGACAACCAGGGAACGACGGCCCTCGGGGAGCCGATTACGGGTGTAGTCCACCGACTCGTAGAAACCGTAGCGGCCGGCTGCCCCCTCGGCGGCCAGGCGGCGGAGATTCTGCAAGGCATCGTGCGGCCGGACCGTCACCGCCAGGGCCGTCGCGTAGGGGGCGATCACGAGATCCTGGCCGAGCCCACGCTTCAGCCCCAGCCCGGGCACGCCGAAAGCCTGATACTGATAGTCGAACGAGACATGCTGACTGCTGAAAGCCGACTCGGAAACGCCCCACGGCACCCCGCGCTGACGGCCGTAGCGCTCCTGCAGGATCACCGCCGCATCGCTGCTTTCTGCCAGGAGTGTGCCGGGGTAGAGGCGCATCAGCAGATTCGGCATCAGGTACTCGAACATCGTGCCGCCCCACGACAGCAAGCAGAGCCGGCCGCCGGCGCGCGTGAGTGAGCGGCCGAGATGAAACCAGTGCCGGCGCGGGGCGTCGCCGCGGGCGATGGCGAGGAAGCTCGCGAGCCGCGCCTCGGAGGCCAGCAGGTCGTAGCACGCCGGGTCGAGACGTTCGAGCGGCACCTGGTAGCCGACCGCGAAGAGATTGCGATCCGCGTTGTAGAGAAAGCGAAAATCCATCGCGGAGGCCAGCGCCTCGGCCCGGGTGCCGAGTTGGCGTACTCGCTTTGCCACCTCTGCGGCGGCGCCGTCCGCCACCGCTTGCCGCACCGCCGCCAGCCACGTCACGGCCTGCTCGCCGTTCGTAGTGCCGCCTGCAGGCGGCTTGACGTCAAGCCGCCTGCAGGCGGCACTACGAACGGCGTCGAGTTCCTCCAATAGATTCTTTTTGACCTCTTCATAGTCCTTGAGAACAGGGATTGCCGCGAGCGCCTTGGCGAGCGCTTCCCACCGCTCCACCTTCTCGCCAAGGTCCGCCAGGGCACGCCGGCTGTCATCCGCGCCCGGAGCGGTCAGCAGTCCGGCCCACGGCACCAGTTCCTTGATCTCGGCACGTAGCCCCTGCACCTGTTCGCTGAAGCGCTCCGCCCAGAAGGCCGCTTCTTCCGCGGCGCCGGCGGTTGACTCGGCGAGGTGACGCGACTGCGCGAGCAGGGTCGCGGCCTGGGCTTCCAGGCGTTCCAGCCATTTCGCCCACGCCGGCAGGTCGGACGGCAATAGCTGGAACTGCCCACCAAGCGAGTCAACCAGGTCCGCCAGTTCGCAGGACAGACGGGAGGCTTCCCCTCGCCGTGGGAGGTGGATGTCGCGCAGGGCCTTATGGACCAATCCCAGCGTGTCGGCCAGTCCGGTGCAAAGAGCCGGTCCCAGCACCGGCGCGCGCAGCTTTTCCAGCAGGCCCTGCTGGAGAGTCAACAGACAGCCCATCTGGTTGCCGCTGTCCACCGTCGAGACATAGGCGGGCGGCAGCGGCCGTAGGGTCAGCGTGTCGTACCAGTTGAGAAAGTGGCCGCGGAAGCGCTCCAGTCGGTCGAACGTGTCGAAGGTCTTCTCCAGCCGATCGGTCAGGGCCGAGAGGCCGAGATAACCGAGGTCGTGGGCCGCGAGGCTGGAGAGCAAATACATCCCCATGTTCGTCGGTGAGGTGCGGTGAGCCACGCCCGCCTGCGGTTCCTCCTGGAAGTTGTCCGGGGGGAGCCAGTGGTCCTCGGCGCCGACGAAGCGCTCGAAAAAAGCCCACGTCTTGCGCGCGATAGAGCGTAGTTCGCGGCTCTCCGCCGGCGTGAGCGGCTTCGCCTGGATCGTCGGCGGTTGGCTGATCCAGTAAGCCAGCAGCGGCGAGAGCAGCCACGGGATCAGGAAGAGGCACGCGGCCGGCAGTATCTCCGGCCGCACCAGCACGACAACGACACCCAGTCCAACCGCCGCGAGCGTCGTTGGCCACATGTTCCGCCAGAAATCCTTCAGGCCGATCCCTAGCCGGCGCTCCGCCGACGCAGCGGTTTCCCATTCCAGCAGCCGCCGCCGGGTGACGAATAGCCGCACAAGAGTGCGCACGATCGCATCGACGCAGAGCAACGCTTGATTGAGCAGCAACGCCGCGACGAGCAACACTTGCCCAAGCGTGCTGGGGACGCTGTACTTCATCTCGCGGACTGGAACCAGCGAGCGGCCGCGAATCAGGTGGACCGCCG
>DASPXY010000249.1:0-5742 GCA_035637055.1 Gemmataceae bacterium
TTCACTACCGTACAGAACATATGAGCGACTCCTACGTCACCGCCGATAACGGTGGTGGAGGACAAACGGCGACCTCAATCCGCAACGACTCGGTCAACCAATGGTCGCGCAACTGGAGACCGAGCTGAAACAAGCTCCAAGCGCAGCGGTCGGTGCGGTGGCTGATCGGGTCCCCGCCAGCGCGCCGCGCCACCGCGCCCAGATCGATCATCCCCATCGCGGCCAGGCCGGCCGCCCGCACCAGGCCTGCTCGCCGCACCGGATTGCCAAGATGCCGTTTGTCGCTGCGGAAGCCACGGCTCTTGTGGTCCGAAAAGAAGGGTTCGATCTGGCCCCGGTGCCGCTACCAACCAACCGCGGTTTCGGCATCCGCCCGATTGCGGACCAAAGACCGCGGCGCTTGCTCGGCAGCGTCCCAGACCGCCCGCGCCACGACCGGGCCAGCGCGCGCCGGCGTCACCTGCCCAGCCGCGACCCTAACGATCTCGTCCGGCGGCACGCCCACGGCACTGCCGGGCATGGGGGCCGCGCCCCACCCGCTCAGGACGTTGCTGGCGGTACGGCCGACGGAGTGCCAGCCAGCGCCCTGAATCGTCGCTTGCCGATCGGTGCGATCAACTGCGCCAGCGCCCAGGAAGATCACCGGCGCGGCTGCGGGCAGCTCGGGGTGGATGTGCGCGACCACGGCACACTGACGGCGCGCTGGGAAGTGCCCCGTCTTGCCCTTGACCACGCGAGCGGCCAGCGGCCGGGCGCGCCGGCCAGACCCGCCGCGCACCCGCACGGTGACCCAGCCGCGACCGACCGCACGCCCAGCCAGCAGCAACACCAACGGCGGCTGGGCCACGCGCGCCAGCACGGCGTGGGCAACGGGCCGAAAGTACGTCGCAGCGCTGATGGGCGCGTTCGCGATCCCGCGGGTGCAGCGTTGCACGCGCCTGGCCAACGTGGCCCCCGGGCGCGGCGCCGTGCTAGCCACCGTGGGCAACTGCGGGTGTTGGGCGCCGCCGATGCCCCACAGCAATGCGGCGCGCGGGGTGCTGGCCTTTTCATGAGGCGCGTTGCGGCGCGCGGGCCGGGTTTGCAGCGGCGCCCGTTTTCGGGCACGCTACCGGCGGTGGGTGGCACGCATGGGATCCGCCGTGCGGGTAGTCGCGGCTACGAATCACCGGACCAGTATACCAGCAGTGGCACCCATCACCTTTGCCCGTGCGCGTCACGTTCCCGTTGATCTAGCACAAGTTTTCTGTACGGTAGTGAATCGACCTGACGGCCCGTTCGACGGCGACCACCCGCAGACGCTGATCTATCTCGATCGGGCGAACTTCGGATCGGTCTTCGTGCAGGACATCGACCCCGAGCGCGCGGCAGTGTTGGCCGCGACCCAGCGCCCGCCGGCGGTGGCGTCCTTCGGCGAGCCGCTCCAGGTGGCACCAGCCTGGAAAACGATCCGCTCGTGGTATCAAGTCTCGACGCAGGATCGGGTCATCCAGCCCGCTGGCGAGCGCTTCTTCGCGCAGCGCATGCACGCCGAGACGATCGAGCTGGAGAGCAGCCATGCCTCGCCGGTCGCGCACCCGCAGGCGATCGCCAGGCTGATCGCGCAGGCAGCGCGGGCGGTGGCGTAGCGCCAGCGTGTGGACCATTCGACACCAGCCAGGGGTACCATTGGCGTCAGGTCGGGCGACACTCAACGACGAGGTATCCGGAGGGTTGATGCTCGGTGGCCGAGACCTCCAGGCCGGCCTGACGCGCCAGTTCCCGGAACTTGGCCACAGCGTTGCGCTTGCCGCCAGCCAACAGCATCTCCATGTCCAGCGTCCGGCCGCTGGTCGGGTTGTCTTCGACATGCGTGGGCAAAACGGCCGCCGATGCTGTCGAGAATGATCATGGATTTCATTCAACGTATTCTGACACGGCATCGCTGCCGTCAGCACCCTTGCACTCGTCGCTGTGCCACGAGCCACAACCCTCAAAGGAGAAACCGCCCATGAGCACCTACAAGCAGCAGGTCGTCAAACTCCTCAAGAGCTTCGAGACGGGTGACACCAAGCCGCTCGCCTCCATCAACCCCAACAAGTATGTTCAACACAACCTGGCCGTAGGCGATAGCGTGACGGGACTTCGCGCCCTCTTGCAAGCCCTTCCAAAGGGATCTGCCAAGGTCAATACGGTGCGTGTGTTTCAGGACGGCGATTTCGTATTTGCCCATACTGAGTACGACTTCTTCGGCCCGAAGGTGGGCTTCGACATTTTCCGTTTTGAAGATGGAATGATCGTCGAACATTGGGACAACCTGCAGGAAACCGCCGCCACGCCGAGTCCAAGCGGCCATACGATGATCGATGGCCCGACGACGGCGTCCGACCTCGACAAGACCGAGGCCAATAAGGCGCTGATGCAAACCTATATGGATGACCTGCTCCACGGCCGCAGGGATACCTTTGCGAGCTACTTTGACGGCAACACCTACATCCAGCATAGCCCGCTGGTTGCGGATGGACTGACGGGCCTGTTCGCTGGGCTGCAGGCCTTGGCCCAGCAGGGCTTGGCCGTGAAGTACGACCGCGTTCACAATGTGCTCGGGGAAGGTAATTTCGTCCTTGTCGTGGCCGAGGGCAGCTTCGGCGGTCGCCCCTCGTCGTATTACTATGCCTATGATGAGGAGTTCGCAGCGCTCGCTCCGACCCTCGATCCGCCCCTGCATAAGGGAAGCGCCCGCTCTGACTCGCATCCGACACACGCCAGAGTGGGCGCTTCTTTCGAACGAATGCATTCCGTCTACCTGAAAGGACACCCCTCTGACGTTGGCATCTCTGGGCGGCCGCATCGCCGTCATCGTCGGCGCTTCCTGCGGAATCGGCGAACACACCGCCCGCGCGTTCGCCGCGAAGGGCGCCAATCGCATTTGGGCGCCCTTGAGTACGGCGGCAAGCAGAGCCATCTTCCGCAAGACAGTCGCCGGCGCAAGCAATTTGCCATGCTTGGTCTTGGTGCGGAGCATTTTGTCGCGTGCCGTAGCGATACGCGAAAGGATCAACTCAGACAAAAGGCAATGACCCAAATGGGTACGTGGATGCCGTTTGCCAAAGCCGCCCTGCTCATCAGTTTCACGCATACCCACGTGAGCTAGTCCCCAACCAGTAGCCAATCGATACCGTTAGCCTGGCACATGAAGCCGTCCAAGCGGCGATAGCTCCGGCTCATGTTGGGCTTCCAGTCCCTCGAAAGGCTGTTGGATCGTCAGGCCCCGATGCTGTCCTTTCACGCAATGTATTGTCCGTCGTGATAGCTGAAATATTTCAGCCTGCAATGACCCGACCTATTGAATTTTTTGATATCAAGGGAATGAGGACCTTGCTGACTAGCCATACCGCACATTATGGGACGTGACACGAGAAACCACCCGATTTTCGGGTGGTTTCTGCTCGCCCATCACACATAGGCTGCGCCGTTAATCGAGACAACTTGGGAGTATTGTCCAATCTACCTCACTTGGCCCTGGCGATGGGGCATGCGCTACCGGGCACCCGGCGGCGAGCGGCCACCGCCCCGACTGGCTGCGCGGCTCGTACGTGACCGATCCGATCCCCGCACCGACCGTATCCATCGGGCCCTTCCACGCACCCTCGCCTGATCCGATTCTCGCACTGGCGCGACCAATCCCAGCATGCACCCGCGCATCCGGACACGACGCGGCAGCCAGCCGACGGCCCACCGCGTCATGCGGCGTGCGTAGGTTCGGCAAGCACTTCCTTGATGACGCGGCGGGCCTCTCCTGCTTTCAAGGGATTGGTGGTGATGTATTCGGCAAGGGTAATCAGGCCCTTCCACAGCGCCCAGCCACGACCGCGCGCCCAGGTGGCGCCATCGACCGGCAGCGCTGCACGGAACGCTTCCCGGCTTTCCCCTGCCAAGAGTGTCCACGCAATTGTCACGTCGCAGGCGGGATCGCCCACACCCGAACATCCGAAGTCGATGACGGCGCTTAACCGGCCATTGCTGACCAAGAGGTTCCCCACGGCGACGTCGCCGTGGAACCAGACGGGTGGGCCATGCCACCGTGCGGCAAGGGCTGCTTCCCACACCATAGTCGCGGCCTCGGCGTCGATCTCATCGTTCAAGGCAACGATGGTGCGTCGGGTTTCGGCGTCATAGATTTCCAACGGCCCGCCGCGAAAGGCGCTGTGCAGCCCGGGCGGCGGGCCGCCGGCGGGGTCGATCTGCTGCAGGGCGACGAGGAAGTGCGCCAACGTTGTCGCGAACTCATTCATATCGCCGATGCGTTCGATGCTTGCGGTGTCCCCTTCTAGCCAACGGTAGATCGACCAGTCCCACGGAAAGCCTTCGGCAGGAATCCCCATCGCCAGTGGAACAGGGATGGAAAGCGGCAGGCGCGGCGCCAGGATCGGCAACCATCGGTGTTCTTTCTCAACCTGCGGCGTGTACCCCTCGGCGCTCGGCAAGCGCACGGTCATGTCCGCGCCGAGATGAAAGGTCCTATTGTCCCACCCTTGAGGCACGGCGGGCATGATCGGAAGGTCGGCCCACTGGGGAAATTGCGTGGTGACCAACCGGCGTACGAGCGATACGTCGATGTGCACCTTATTGGCATGGGTCTTTCCAGCGGACATGGGGTAGCCTCCTTGGCGCTTCGTTAGACCCGCCGCACGACGTGCAGCAGGTATTCCTTGCGATTGAGCGGGTTATGGTCCGACCGCAGCCGGGTCGGGAGCGTGCCGCAGATCGGTTCGTAGTGGCCGAAGGCCGATTCCAGCACACCTTCGCCGCGGGTCAGCGCCGGCAGCTGTTGCTGCAGCTCGTGCACCCGAGCCGCCGGAATCTCACCCTCCAGCAGGCATGACGACCCCCGCATTGCCGGTGTTTGCGGAACGGCACGCAGCCGTGCCAGTACGGGCAATATCCGTCCGAAGGTGTCTGCCGGGATCTCGAGGTGGAAGCGGTGCAGCGGCTCGTACACTCTCGTGCCGGCCTGCTTCAGCGCGCTCATCAGGACCAGCGGCGTCAGGTGACGGAAGTCTCCAGCAGTGCTCGACACGCTACTGTAGCCGGAATGCGTCATGGTGACCGTGCAGTCGGTGACCTGCCAGCCGTAGATACCTTGCTGCAGCGTTGCTTTCACGGTGTCCTTGACGGCCTTATGGAACGAGAGCGGAATTGATCCGAGCTCGACCTCCAGCCGGAATACCACACCAGTGTTGATCGGAGCCGGCTCGATGCGCAGTCCGACGGTTGCGAGAAACGGATTAGGCGCCTTGCCGAGTATCTCGAAGGCTGCACCGACGCCGACCGGCCGTTCGATGCAAATCGTCGTCGTCTCGCGGAAATCGACGTCGATGGTGAAGTCGGTCGCCAGCGTTGCCTGGATGACCTCTTTCTGCACCTCACCGTAGAGCGAGACGAAGAGTTCCTGCCGAATATCGTCCTGCCGCAGGTTGATCAGCGGGTCCTGCTCGGCGAGAATGGTGACCCTCCGAGGTCGTTGCCGACACGCCGATCGTGTCGCCGATCTGGATATCGCCGAGACCCCAGAGCTTTCCAATCTGCCCTGCGGCGACTGACGGACGCTGGACGGCCGAGCCGCGGTCGAAAACGCAGACCACGGTGACCTTCCCCTGGCTGGCCCCGCGGAATCGCAGCCGATCTCGCGTTCGTACTGTTCCCGAGAACAGACGGACGTACGCGATCTTCTCCCCCGCCGGACCGCGTTCGACCTTGAAA
>DASPXY010000250.1:0-3666 GCA_035637055.1 Gemmataceae bacterium
AATTTAGCGAACTCACCGCCGAAGTCAAACGCCGACGCCGCGTTCCCGCCGGCCAAGGTGCTGTCCGGCGCCAGATCCCGCCCCGGCGCGTCCCCGTACGAGTAGTCCGTGCCAGGAAATTGCGGTCCTGGGGCGATGCCCTGCCGGATCAACAGATCCTGGCCCTCGTGGTATCCGCCGCCCTCTGGGTCGGCGTGGATGATCCCGAGGGAATCGAAGTCTTGGCCGGTCTTGTCGTGGGCATACCGCTGAATGGCCAGCAGGTCCGGCGGAGCGAAAGTCACGGCTCCCCCTCACGGGTCGCTCAAGAGATCGGGCTTCGAGTAGCAGTCCTCGAGCTATACGCGGCCGGGTCAGCGTGGCCGCTTCAAAGTGGGGCGCCGGAGAAGGCGCCCGCCAGCTGCATCGGACGCATGAATCCAGCTCGCGGTGCCGACCGAGTTTTCGGTACGCAGTCGGCCAGCGTGAAGATCATCAGACCGAAACGACGCGCGATGTGGGTAGATGCTGGAGTGCGGTGGGCGAATCACATCGCCCGAAAGGCCGGATTTTGATTGGGTCCGAGGTTTGTAGCGCTGGCGGAACAGAGGTCAGATCCCGATGCCAAAGTCGGAAACTAGCTGCTACGCAACGGTTCGATCATTGTGCCCCCATCCCGCAGCGTTTCGGGCCGGTCGCGATGTCGCCCGCGGCGTCAGCCGATGGCAAGCAGTTTACGACGCCGCGGCAGGACCACAGTCAACATTTTGACAATTATGGCGTCTGAATTTGATGTACTACTCCTCGGGCCCCCGGAAACGCATCGCCGCTGGCAAGTGGCAGGCACGAATCGGCGATATCGCTTCACTCGGCTTGAAGGGTGCCAAGTTCGCGAAGCTGCTACCTCGCGGTCGCTCGTCCGGTTTCGTGGTCACGCCCGCGCCGGTGCACCGCTTGGGCTGGAGCCCGCAGCAGCCGTACACCGGCGGCGTCGAACGTGACGAACATATACTGCCTTGCGTTGAGGCCGTGGTGGGCAGGCGACGCGGCCACACCGGCGCGCTGCTGGATCTGGCCGAGCGGCGGGAGCGGGCCGGCGACCGGGCCGGCGCCGAGGCCTTGGCCGTGCAGGCCGCCGACCGTGGGCGACCCCGGCGCGCTGTGCAGCCTGGGCGTTCTGCGCGAGCGGGCCGGCGACCGAGCCGGCGCCGAGGCGGTGTACCGGCAGGCTTCCGACCGCGGCGACACCGACGCCCTGCACCGGATGGCCGGGCTGCGCGAGCAGGCCCGCGACCCGGCCGGCGCAAATCGGGTACGGCGGTTCGGACTTACCGACGACGGCGCACCAGCGACCTTCGTTGGACTTCGGCCCAGCTGACGTCCCGATATCGGTCGTTATCTTGCGCGCAATACTGCCGCGCCCGCGGTGCAATCTTGATCGTCTCGACACCGGCCGCGGCGAACACCGCGTCGAACGCCGACGTGAACTTGGCCACGCCGTCCCGGCGCGAGCTGGGTCAACGTCTGCAGAACCTGGCGCAGCAGCAGGGTCATCGCCGTGGTCCACCGGCGCCTCACATGCCAGTAGCGGGCATCTTTTGGCCGGCTCGCCGACTGATTTCGCCATCGATGCTAAGAATATTGAGGCGTGCGATCGCGTCAGGTTTTCCAGAGTCGCGTTCGGCGATAAGGACCACGGACAGCCGGCACTCCGATGCACCGCTTCCGTCGACCGTGAGCTCCTGCATGAACTCGTTGTCAGTGCCTGGACGGAGGTGCTCAATGCCCGCGTCGCCGTTAACGATGATCATGGCCAAGCCGGCCGCGCCTTCCGTGACGAACGCGAAGCCGCTGGCTCTAAAGGAGATTTCTACGCCGTCGTCCAAGCCTTCCGCAGGTATGACAACCGATACCACGCGCGTCGCGATGGGGGCAGGTCCGCCAGCGTCGGCGATGACTTCGACATCGGAGCAGGTGATTGTGAACGCCTGCTTGTCGGGACTGACCGACAGGTCAAGACCGCCGTTGCTCGCGAAAGTGGGCTTCGAACCGAACGCTGGCTCGCTCATGGTCACTCTCCTGCCAGGTAGGAATTGCTCTGATCTCGAAGATCTCGGCCTCAACCGTGCGCCGCGAGTTGCGCCTATTATGCCGCAAACTCCGGAACCTCGACCGCTCCGACCGCGAAAACCGAGGAAAGTTACGCAGCGAAGGGCTCGCCAGCGGAATGTTGCCCACTCGGTCCGGGAGTTCCCTCTGAACGTGGTCGTACCGCTCGGGAATGGCTTTCAGCGTATGCGTAGGCGCCAGCCAGCCTCGATGTAGTTGGGGTTGCTTGCCAATGACGGGTAACGGTCGATGTTCGCGGCGGCGATCGACTGTGCAGTGATCCAATCCTCCGGGTAGTGCCTCGCGATCATGGTGAGGTTGTCTCCCGGCCGGACCGTGTAGTCGGGGTGGAGCGTCGAACGCGCTGTCGGATGGCTGCCCTGAGGGTCATGGACGATGAGGAACCAGTCGGCGCTCACGTAGTTAGGGTCCGTGGCTAGGGACGGGTACTTCGCTTTGTTCCAGCTCACGAGGTGTTGAACGTCGGTGCCGAATTTCGCGGCAACTATCGACAGGTTGTCGCCTGGCAACACGTCGTACAGGTCGGGGGGCGGCGGAGGTGGTGGCGGGGGCGGGGGGGAGGCCCGGTCCCAAAGCGCATCGCCCAAGTCGATCGCGCGGGCGTCGTTGGCCTTGTAGTTTGCCCCGTCGGCGAACGCCGAGTGCTGGACTGACTGGCAAACCTGCCAATTCGTCCTTTCCGGGTTATTCCATTTGTCACCCAGCGCATTGAGAAACTTCGAGCAGGAGATCTTGGCATCCATCAGTTCGTCTGTGGTGCCCCAGTCTGCCGTTGAGTGAGGAGCACCGCCGACCTGCTGCTGGAACAGGCCGACCGAGCCATGATCCCAGCCGACACGGTCGTGCGGCAGTTGTTGTGAACGCGCGTTGTAACCGTTGGCGTACATCCACAGCCCGGACTCGGTCAGCGCCGTCTCGAGAGCGATGTGTGCAGCTCGGACTCTCAGGTCGCGCTCCTTGACAGCCGCGACGATTCCCCTTGCGTACCCGACTTGCCTGTCGTTTAGTCCGAACACCGGGTCCTCCTCAATTGAGCGTCACGACACAACGGAGTGCGTCGGCGCCCCGACGGCAGGTCGTGACTGCACGCCCGGGTTGCTCTATACCCGCAGACCAGGCCCGGCCGTCCGGTTGTTTCCGCTCCCTTGGCCGGTGACCCCGGCGTGCCGACGCTGCACGCCTGCGGAGCCGAACGCCATTCGCGATGTCCTCCGCCAGCGGATCGGCCGCCACGGCGTCTCCAGATTGTCCAGTGCCATCACCGCCAGGCCCGAGCCAGCGCCGCCTCCACCTGCGGCAGTCTCCCGATCAGCCACCTGCCCGCCGGCCGTTGCCTCGGCGGACGCTGTCGTCGGCCTTACCCGACTCGGACTCAACCTTTCGAATTCGATCTTGCACCATTCGCCCCCTCAGCGCAGTCGAGAACTTGACAAGCGAATGGACGGATGTAGGCAACCTTGACGTTCGCGTGGGTGACGCCGTGCCACGCGCCCACCGCGTCGTCGCGTCACCGGCGGGACCAGGTCGTCCCCTGCGCCCCGTGCCCCGGCGGCAGGG
>DASPXY010000251.1:0-2543 GCA_035637055.1 Gemmataceae bacterium
ACAGCGCCCACCGAGGCGAGGAACACCGCCTTTACGCTCGGCCGCTGACCACAGGAATAGCCAAGGACGGGGCCGCGCCGAAGTTAGGCGCGGAGCAACTGCTGCCCAAGCAGGAGGCAGGCGAACGTTACCTCAACCCGGTCGCTTGCACCACCCGGAACGGCCAGATCCGCGTCGCCTACCAACAGCTGGGCAAACACGGCTTGGCCATGAGTGGGTACGAATGCGAAAAAGGGGTTTGGCGACCCACGAACGATCTTCTGATCGGGGTGGAGGGGGGCATCTGGCACGCCGCCTTGAGCGCGGGCCTCGATCGCGAGGTGGCCACCGTCCTCGACGTTTATCGTGGGGGGACTTACAACATCCGGCTCTTCCCTCCCACGAGAGATATCGCTGTTTCTTCCCGGTTCCAGGCTCGTCCCTCGGTGGCACATGACCCCAAGGGCCGCCTCTGGATCGCCTACGAGGAAGGACCGGAGGCCTGGGGCAAGGACTACGGCTCGCTCGTCCCCGATCGCGGCAGCCCCCTCTACAGCGCCCGCTCGGTCCGTGTCGTCTGCCTCGACACCGATGGCAAACTCAAGCGCCCGGTCGCCGAGTTGCCCACCTCCACGGTCGAGGCACCCAAGATGGCTGGCGACGCGCAGCGGACCAACAAGTTCGAGAAGGACAGCCGCTACGCCTACCCGAAGATCGGCATCGACGGCAAGGGCCGCGTCTGGCTGACCTATCGCCGCAACTTCGGCTCGCGCTACAGCAGCCACCCCGGCGCTTTCTGGATCACCTTCGCCCGCCGCCTCGACGGCGACCGCTGGAGCGACGAGATCGAGTTGCACCACTCCGACGGCCTGCTCGACTCGCGGCCCGTCGTGCTGCCGCATAAGAACGGCGGCGTGCTCGTCGTCCACAATACCGATGGCCGCTACACCACGCCGGAGGTTATCAACAACGATATCTATCTGAGTTATCTCAACCTGCCCGGCGAGCCGGTCGAGCCGAAACTCGTGCCGCACGATCCGGGCAAGAAGGATCCGAAGCTGGTCGCCAAGGCCAAGGAGGAGGCCGAAGCAGTCAAGCGCATCCGCAGCTATCGCGTGGACGTCGGCGGCAAAAAGTACATGCTGCTGCGCGGCGAGTATCACCGCCACACGGAGATTTCCTGGGACGGCTCACCCGACGGCTCTCTCGAAGATATGTTCCGCTACGCCATCGACGCGGCGGCGATGGACTGGATCGGCAACGGCGATCACGACAACGGCGCCGGCCGCGAATACCCCTGGTGGCTGACGCAGAAGTTCAGCGATGCCTACCACGTCCCGGGGACGTTCACGCCGATGTTCACTTACGAGCGGAGCGTGCCCTACCCGCACGGTCACCGCAACGTGATGTTCGCCCAGCGCGGAGTGCGGACGTTGCCGCGCCTGGCCGCGCCTGCGGGCGAGGCGGTCGGCGGCGTCCATGCGGACGACACGAAAATGCTCTACCGCTACCTGCACGAGCACGGCGGGATCTGCGCCATCCACACCAGCGCGACCAGCATGGGCACCGACTGGCGCGACAACGACCCGAAGGCCGAGCCGATCGTCGAGATCTATCAGGGCGATCGCATGTCCTACGAGCACGAGGAGGCGCCGCGCGCCGGCTACGAGGCCAAGAAGGGCAAGGAGCCGGTCAACGTCGCCGGCTGGTATCCCAAGGGCTTCATCAACAACGCCTTGGAGAAGGGCTACAAGCTCGGCTTCCAGGCGTCGAGCGACCACTGGTCAACGCACATCTCCTTCTTCGTTATCTTGTCGGAGAAGAACGACCGGCAAAGTCTGCTGGACGCGGTCAAGAAGCGCCACTGCTACGGAGCGACGGACAACATCATTGTCGATCTGCGCAGCGGCGCCTATGTGATGGGCGACGAGTTGAAGACGCGCGAGCCGCCGGCGCTGCAAATGGCCGTGATCGGGACAAATAACCTCGCGAAAATCGACATTATGAAGGACAGCAAGGTAGTCCACACGCTCCGGCCGAAGGGCCGCGAATACCGCGGCACCTGGACGGACCCGAACCCGGCCCAGGGGACGCACTACTACTACATCCGTGTATTGCAGACGGACGACGAGATCGCCTGGGCGTCGCCGTTGTGGATTGACTACCGCCGGTGAGAGGATGTCCTGGAGGACGGCGGGGATAAACCCCGCCGCTCGTTGAACCCGCGACGAGCCGCCGGGTTTATCCCGGCGGTTTTGTCTGCAGCCGGACCTGTCCCTGCAGGACGGACCGTGCGGACTGACGCTCGCGCAGTAGTTCGATGCGTCCTCCCGCGAAGGCGACTTCCGCCGGCAGCGGATGACCGTGGAACAGTGCGGGTGAGGCCACCAACCCATACGCGCCGGCGTTCGGAAACGCCAGCACATCGCCAGGGGCGAGCGGCGGAAGAGAGCGCCCTTCGGCCAGGATGTCGCCCGGCAAGCTCAGACAACCCAGCACGTCCACCGGCGCCACTGGTCCCGTGCGACCGTCGAGAGCGACCGGCGCGAAGGCTCGTTGCCGCA
>DASPXY010000252.1:0-3352 GCA_035637055.1 Gemmataceae bacterium
CGGTTTGACGCCACCCCCCGAAGGGCGACGCCGAAGGGCCACAACCTTCATCACCTACACAGCACCGCATCAAGAAGGACTACCTACCCACACATCCCCCTCTCTGCGCTCGTGGCGCACGACAGACCGTCCACAGTGGACAGTCGGGGTTCGGATGGCGCGACTGCTCAGAAGCGGCCATGACGCCGCATTTCGTCAGCAGCAAGTGGCCGCAACCCGGCCACGAGCCGTGGAGGATTCTCATAGGAGGACTCCTTAGGGCACGGACATTGTGCGGCCAGCACGTTGCCAGGATTCGGCAGCGCTCTGTGGTTCCATGCCGGGATGAAGAGTGAGCCCGGGCGAACCGAGACGATGGGGCGACGAACGTGCATGACGGATTCAGCCGCTACCGATCGTCCACGGGTCGTTATCTACACGGACGGCGCCTGCAAGGGCAACCCCGGGCCGGGGGGTTAGGGTGTCTGGCTGCGTAGCGGCGCGTACGAGCGGGAGCTTTCCGGCGGCGAGTCGCAGACCACGAACCAGCGGATGGAGTTGATGGCTGCCATCGAGGCGCTGAGCGCCTTGACCAAGCCGTGCGCGGTCACACTCCATACCGACAGTAGGTACGTGCAGGACGGGATCACCAGCTGGATCAACGCCTGGAAGCGAAACGGCTGGCGGACCTCGGCGAAGCAGCCGGTGAAGAACGCGGACCTGTGGCAAGCACTCGACGCGGCGACCGCGCGCCATCACATCGAGTGGCGCTGGGTCAAAGGGCACTCTGGCGAACTGGGCAACGAGCGAGCGGACGCACTCGCCAACACCGCCGCGACAGTGTTCGATCGGCGATTGGCATGACGGCGGTCTGGGGTCTGGGTTTCATGGGCGCGGTCGGCCTGTTCGGGGCGATCGGGCTGTTCAGTCAGGCCTGGCGTGCGCGTCGCGGCATCGTGGTTCCCGGCGCGGTGGTCGCCATCGAGAGACGGCGCTCAGGGACAACCGGCGGCTCCGGGATGCGCTCCTACACCATGCCCCGGTCGTCGAGTTCACCGACTGCAACGCGAGCGTGCATCGCGTGACCGCCAGCCTCAGCGGCACGCGCCGCCCGAAGGTCGGCTCGACCGTGCAGGTCTCCGACCGTCCGGAAGAGCCCGAGAAGGCTATCGTCATGGACCTGCCCGGCCAGGGCGCCGCCAAATGGGTGTTCCTCGTCGCCGGCGTCACCTGCACGGTTGTGGCGATCATCGTCGCCGCACGCACATAGCCAGCGTCCGCACCTGCGCGCAACAACGGCAGTCGAGCACACTGGGGTAGTGATCTCTCTTGGGTTGGCTCGCCGGCTACGTGATGCCGGCCGTCGCCGGCTTCCGGAGACGATTCGTCGTGACACACCGCGACATGGACGCCGACGTGTTCGTCCTGAGCGACATGACGATCGAGGTGCACGACCTGCCACACGGCCAGCGCCGAGCTTCCGCCGTGGAGCCTGGCGGGGTCGTGGCAGGTTCCTGGGCCGCTCGAAGACGACAGCCTCCGCGGCGCGCTCGGCTGGCCGAGGGACTACTACCTCGCCGAGGAGCGGGATTGCTACGTTCCACCGCCGTGTCGGGACTGCGGCAGCGAGCACGTCAATGTCGAATGGGTCTCGGTACTCGGCTGGGTCGTGAGGGGTCGGTCGACGGTCTACATCCGTGGCCGGTTGACGTGCCGCGACTGCGGAAGCCTGCAACCGCCGCCGGACTGAACCCGGCCTACCACAGCGCCCTGCTCACCTTCGGGTGGCGCGGCGCAGGTCTATGTTCTGCCGATGGACGCTGGTACATGGATTGCCCTCGGGGGCGTCGTCGTCTCCCTCGGTGTGAGCTTGTGGGCTCTGCGGCAGAGGGTGCAGGCCAACAGAATCGCCGAGCGGGCCGATGATCGGTCAGATCGCGGCGAGGTTCGAAGCCTCGAACGCAACGACGTCGTGTGGCAGCCGGGGTGGACTGACCGGAAGCTGACCTTGTCCAACGTTGGCCGTGACCCCGCGTATGAAGTCACGGCCGTGTTCACCGTGGACGGTGTGCGTCATGTCGGAGAGGCTGATGTGCTGCGCGGCGGCGAATCCCTCGAAGTTGATCTGACCGACGAGGCCCAGCAAGCGCTGAAGTGGAACGCTGAGGCAGTGCGGTCAGCGGCGGAGCGCGGCATCGTCTACGTCAGCTTCGCGTCCCTGACGGTGTCCGAGCGCATCCACTGGCGTACCGAAGGCGGTACCTGGAGCAAGCACGACGGCGACGAACGCGAGCTCACTCTTTAGTTGGGCGGGGCGCTGTTGTGTGACACATCCGAGTGCCTGGTTGCGCCCCGGCCCCCGAGTATCCCTCCCGCTCAGGTGACCGGGTCGTCCACTTGCGGATCTCCTCCTTCGGGGTCGCCGTCAGGAGCTGAAGTTCGCGATCGCCGAGGCACAGCCGACGCCCTGGATCCAGACGTTCTGGATTCCGGCGATGTCGGGGGCAATGTCGTCGGCGGAGACGATCATCTGTGCGGTGAAGGACTCGTCGTTACCGTCACCGGCGCGGTAGAAGTCTGCCAGCAGCACGACCGTGTTCTCATCGGTGATCGCGGTCTTCAACGGCTCCGCCGCTGACCCGGTGCACTTGAAGGTCGTGCTTGCCCGCAGTTCGACCGTGTCCCAGCGAACTCCTTCGCCGGTCAGACAACCCATCAGCGGGCCCTGCCCGACATCGCTGGTGCATCGAAAACCACCAGCTGACTCCGCGAAGCCCGTCTCGGGGTTGTACGCGCCGCCACCGGTGAGCGAGGCTGCCCCGGTTGGGAAGCCGCTGATGCCCGTCGCGTTGAAGCCGAAGCCGACGTTGCCGGGCGCCGCGGACGCGGGCGCCGCAATCAGGAGAGCGGCCGCTGCCAGCACGGCCGCCACAAGCGCAATGATCTTCATCGTCCAAGGTCCCCTTCCTGTGACACAGACACTGCAACTTTTGGTAGCCCCTCGGGGGTAGATTAGATCGGAGCGGCGAACACCCGTCGCCAACCGGATTCGACCGGAGGGTCCCGACAGCGCTCAAGACCGTCGCACGGTGAACTCACCCGTGCCCGGGATACCGTCACCGCTCGGCCATCGGACCGCGCCCACCCCATGCGCCCAGTCCTCCCCCTATGCCATTCGGTATAGGCCCAGCGGCTCACCTTGTCCACAGGCAAATGGGACGACTTCGGCCCGCGCGTCAGCGCTTACCCAGTGCGCCTCACACCAAAATCTCCTGGGCGTGCTGGATTTCGTGGGCCGCAACTCCACCCGATGACCGCGGCTCTCAACTACTCGTGCCTGTCGGCGGTAACAGCGTCGGCGAGCCGGGATGGC
>DASPXY010000253.1:0-2156 GCA_035637055.1 Gemmataceae bacterium
CGTTAAACAGAAACGTCACCGCCCGGCTTGCGCGATCGGCGCCGTCGAGCTGATAGGAGGTGTAGGCGATATCGGCTTGCGGTTCGCCCTTGTCGTCGAAAATTCGGATCGAGCCTGCGGTGGCGGTGAAGTCGAGCGTGCGGCCGGGCAGCGCCAGCGTCTGCCTGGTAGTCGAATCCGGCGGCAGGCGATGTTGCTCGGCCGCCGGCGACGTCGTCGCGGCGGTGCCCCGCCCTGCTCCACCCTTCTGGCCCGATGGCGACGGTGACGGCGTGGCCGCAGGCTGCTGCTGCGAAGTCGGCGGACTCGCCTCCTCGGCGTGCGCACCGCTCGCCCAACACACGACCAGAAGCGTGGCGGCAAGGCGTATGGGGCGCGTCGCCGTGAAACGAAAAGCCATGCCGTTTGCTCCCTGTGCCCCCGCGATCCAGCCGTGCCCCCGCGGATTCTGCCGCAACAGTGCGACAATGAGGCCATGGTGCACAACAAGGAGAAACTTTTTCGAAAATCACAATCCCGACAGCATCGCGTGAGAAAGCGGTCGGTGCGTCCGGTGGTTGTCCTCGCCGGCCGTCAGGTGCTATCGGTCGGTTCCACCGGCGCACCGGCCGGGTATTTTTGATCCATCCATGCAACCATTCAGGCGCTGGCGCGACTAATGAACCTGCGCTTTTCAATGGGGACTTAACATGAAACGTTCGATTGCTGTTTGCCTCGGCCTGCTGGCGCTGGCTTCTCCGGCGGCCGCAGATTCGCCGGTCGCGGTGGTCGAGGACGTTCAGGGCAAGGTCACCGGCGCCGAATTCATGGACTATGTGACGCCCAAAGCAGTCATCAAGATTGCCGACGGCGGCTCCGTCATTCTCAGCTACCTGAAGTCATGCCGCCGCGAGACGATCAGCGGTGCCGGCACCATCATCGTCGGCACCGAGGAGAGCGCCGTTCACCTCGCCGAGGTCAAGGCCGAGAAGACGAATTGCGATCCCAACCAGGCCAACGCGACCACCCGTGAGACCAGCGGCGTCGCCGCTACGGTGCTGCGCAGTGTCGACAGCAGCAAAGCCGCTTCCTTGCCGCAGCCGCAGCTCACCCTTTACGGCGCTTCGCCGCTGGTGGAGGCCAAGGGGCGCGGCAAGCTGGTGATACGGCGCCTCGACGTGCCGGGCGAGCGTCAGGAGATTAATCTGGGCGGCACCCAGCTCAAGGGACGGTTCCTGGATTTCGCGAGCGAGAACGTGGCCCTGGTCCCCGGCGGCCTCTACGCCGCTACGTTCAAATCATCGCAGATCGTGTTCCTGGTGGATGCGCAGGCCAAACCCGGCGCGACGCCGATCGTCGGCCGGTTGCTGCGGCTGGAATAGGCGTGACGGGTCATCCCGCTTGAGAATCCGGCGCAGCACGCGCAACAGGATGGTGGTTGCCGCCATCGCGCTGGTCTGCGCGGCGGCTTCGGTTTCTCCGGTGGCCAGACCGATCCGCGGGCTCTCCCTCGATATCCTCACCGCGCTGCGCTGGGAGCTGTTCGGCCGCAGCCAGGATCCCGTCGCTTCGCCCGCGGTCGTCGTCGCGATCGACGAGGAAAGCCTGCGCACCGCGCCGTTCAAGGGGTCGCCGATGCTGACCTGGACCGGCGAGATCGGCCGCGTGTTGACTGCGACCCTGGAAGGCGGCGCCAAGGTTGCCGGCTTCGACGTGGTGATTCCGAATTCGCTTGAGCAATCCGAGATACCGTTTGGGGACAGTATGCTGGGCGAAAAAGTTCGCGGTTTCGACCGTGACTTTCTGCGTGCGCTTGCCGGAGCGTCCGCCAAAGGCAAGGTGGTGCTGGGCGAAGTTCTGGGCGACCGCCCGATCATGCCGTCGCCAGGACAACGCATCGCGGTACGCCAGAGCGTCCGTCCGCTCAACGACCACACCGATAGCGACGAAATTGTTCGCCGACTACCGCTGACCTTTGCCATCAACGGCGCGAAAGTGCCTACCATGGCCGTCGAACTGGCGTCGCGGGCGCTGGGCGCCGCGCCCGAATTCGACGAGCGCGGAAAGTTAACGCTTGCGGGCTACCGGGTTCCGGGCCGCGTACCGAATACGATGACGCTGAATTTCGAGGGCGGCGCCGCCGACATCCCGACCTTCTCGTTTGCCGACCTGCGTGC
>DASPXY010000254.1:0-7785 GCA_035637055.1 Gemmataceae bacterium
CATTGCGGGCAGGAAATGGCGTTCATCAAGGAACGGGTCGATGCCCACGCGATCGAGCGGCTGCAAACGACCCTCGACAAGCCCTTCGTCCGCATGCCGTACACCGAGGCAATCAACCTCCTGCAACAGTCAGGTGCATCGTTCGACTTCGCGCCGGAGTGGGGCAAGGATCTGCAGGCCGAGCACGAGCGTTACCTGGTCGAGAAGCACATCGGCGGCCCGGTGATCGTCCACGACTATCCGCGTTCGATCAAGCCGTTCTACATGCGTGTCAACGACGATGGCCGCACCGTGCGGGCGATGGACGTGCTCGTGCCCGGCGTCGGCGAACTCATTGGCGGCAGCCAGCGCGAGGAGCGGCTGGACGTGCTGGCAGAGCGTATGCGCGAGCAGGGCCTCAACCCCGAGACTTACTGGTGGTATCTCGACCTGCGCCGCTACGGCACGGTGCCGCACGCCGGCTTCGGTTTGGGGCTGGAGCGCACCTTGCTGTTCATCACCGGGCTGGGCAATATCCGCGACGTGATCCCCTTCCCGCGCACGCCGGGTAACGCCGAGTTCTAAGGCGCCAGGAAGTTGTGCCGGTCGGGTTGGAGTCCCGGCTTCAGCCGGCTAAAGCCGGGACGCCAACTATTGTTGATCGTACAGGTAGACTTCCACTTCCTCGGCGCCGGCGTACCCTTCCGAGTCCGCCGGCACGAGGACGAAGCCGTCGGCGCGCGTGGTCGAACTGAGGATTGAAGCACCACTCACAGCCAGCGGCTCGACCCGTCCTGCGTTCACGACGACGCGCACATAATCCACCCGCCCTACCACCGAAGCGATCTTGCGGGCCAGCGGCAAACGGACACGCCGATAGGGCAACTCCCTTGTGCGGCCCCCCAGGCCGCGCACGGCGCGCGACGCGAACAGGTCGTAGCCGCACAGGCACGACACCGGATTGCCCGGCAGCAGGAACACCGGCCGACCATCGAGGAAGCCCAGCCCGGTCGGGCTCGCCGGTCGCAGCGCGACGCCGTGAACGCTCAACTCGCCAAGTTCCGCCAGCACGCGCGGAGCGTGGTCTTCCAGCCCCACCGACGATCCCCCCGACACCAGAATGACGTCTTCGGTCCGCGAACGCAGCGCTTCCTTGACCGTCTCATACCTGTCGGCGAGCAGCAGCGGTTCCGATGGCAACCCGCCGTCGCGTCGAACGAGAGCGGCGAGCATCACGGAATTGCTATCGACGATCTTAAATCCCTCCGGGCGAGCGCCGCACGGCAGCAGTTCATCGCCAGTCACGAGCAACGCGACCGATGGCCGCCGCACCACCTCGACAGGGCTCGCCCCCAGCGACGCCAGCACCGCAACGTCCTGCGGCCGCAGAACACGCCCCGCCTTCAGGACGACCGTGCCCGGTTGGACGTCCTCGCCGCACCGCCCAACGTGTCGGCCCGGAGGCACTGGCTCGCGCACACGCAATCGCGGCGCGGCGCCCTCCGCGATTTCCTCGGCCGCCTCCGCCTGGAGTACCGCGTCGGCACCGGCCGGGAGCGGGGCGCCGGTCATGACGCGCACCGCCTGCCCTGGCTCGACGGTCCCGGGGAATGGGCGGGCCGGGAAGGCTTCGCCGACGATGGCAAATTCGAGAGGAGTGTACGGGTCGCAGCCGAAGGTTTCCTCGCCTCGCAGTGCGTAGCCGTCCATCGCGGCGCGGTCGAAGCCCGGGACCGCGAGGGATGCCGTCACGTCGGCCGCGAGCACTCGCCCGGCAGCCTCCGGCAAGGCGACCGCTTCCGCAGGGAGCGCCCGGAGGCGAGCTTCGAGAATCTCCCAGACGGCCGCGACCTCCGTGCGGCTCTGGAACCCGCGCATGCGCACATCACGAGGGATAGCTGTTGCTTGCCGCTGCGCTGGATCGGGGGACGGGCCCATTGGGATGCCGGGCACAGGGAAAAGAGAGGTCAAATTGGGCCGTTACCCCTCACAATCGAGAGAGCCGGCACCGACGACCGGACGATCGGGGTTGCGTGAGTCGGCCAGAGAACCCAGAGAACCGGCCTATCCCTGCCATCTTATAGAGACCGAGCAAGCCGCTCAAGCAACGCTGCCGACAAACTCTTCAAGACCCGTGTAACCCGTGTTTTCGGCGTGAGCCGCGCACGCGATACACTCTCACGGAAAACCACGGGTTTCGCGGACAGGGCGGCTCGAATTGTTTGATTCACCTCCGTGTCGGGCCTACCGTGTAAGTAGTATCGCGACCTGGCGCTGGTCCGGCTCTCCGGCGCGGGTGGTGGGAGTGCCTCTCCGACCGGAGGCAGCTCCCCGACAGCGGCCTGATGCCGCCAGGTCTCGAAGACGGCGATATTCGCGACCGCAGTTGCCGGTCCGCCCTGAGCGTGCTGGGAGCGGTTGCCTGTTTGTCCCGGGCGCACAGCGTCCCGGCTAGGAGGAGGAAACCCATGTTTATCCGACCCATCCTTGCGGGCCTCGCCCTGGGTCTTGCTCTACTGGCGGCCGGTTGTTGCTCGACCTGCGCCCGACCGGCCCCCACCGCGGTCGTCCCCGCTCCGGGCGGCCCCTGCTGCAACGGCTCGGCCGGAGGTCTCGTGCCGCCGCCGCCAGTTCCGGTCCAGGGCGTGCCGCCGACTGCCCCATTCGGGCCGGCGAACGGCGCCGTCCGCTATCGCTGAGAGCAGGATTGTTCCCGCCTCGGCGTATCCCCTTGAACTCCCCACGGCCCCGGCAGGGTGGAATGGTCCTACCCTGCCGGGGCTTTCCGCCTTTGCGGGTCGCTCATGCCCGCAAAATCCTTCTTTCAGGAGAGACTGCCATGATCCCCACGTTCCGGGTTGTCCGTCTGCTGGCGATCCCGATCCTGGTCCTATCGACAACGAACACGGCGCGCGCCGAACGGGTCAAGTTTCATTACCCGGCGGCCGACATCTGTGCCGGCGCCCACATCCCGGGCGGGCCAGACGTCGTCGGTGAGCGCACGAGCCTGTTCGGCGGGACGCGCGAGCCCGTGCGCTGCCGCCTCCGGCCGACGCACTTGCTGACGTTCTGCCATCCCTACACCAAGGCCAACGTGACGGTGCCGATGCGCTTGCCCGAGGATCTGCCGCGCGTCGAGCATCGCGGCGACCGCGTCATCTACAATTACGGAAGTTATACGGTCGAGACCGTTTTTCTCGCTGATGGCTCGGTGGATGTCGTCTACAACAGCGGGCTTCGCCCGCTGGGCTGGTGCTCGCGGTAGGGGCGAGGATGTTCGCCGGCTCGTCGTTTCGCGCTCCCTGAGCACGAAACGATGAGCTGCAAGAACTTGGCTTTCAGGATCGCCTCGCTTCGTGGTACACTGCTCTTGTAGTTTCCTGGAGGGAAAAGTAATGCCCGCGCCCCAGGCCACAACCGCCGAACTCGCTATCTGGACCAGACTCATCGAGCCCGAGCAAAATGGGCTTCCGCGCGCGGCCGCTCGCTCCCTCCTCAAGCTCACGTTCAGCGAATGGGACAAGACCCGCATGAACGACCTTGCACGGAAAAACCAGGAAGGGCGCTTGACTGGTGAGGAACGGCAGGAACTCGAAGGGTATGTCAAGGTTGGCGACGTGCTCTCTCTCCTTCACCTGAAGGCCCGCAAAGCGCTCAAGAATTGAGGCCCACGAGGTTCCAGGGATGGACGAAGCCACCAAGGAGGAGGTGCGGCAGCGCGCGGCGGGCCGCTGCGAATACTGCCGCCTCCCCGAAGCGCACGTCATCACGCCGTTTCAGACAGAGCATGTCATCGCCAAGCAACACCGGGGCAGCGACACCCTCGGCAATCTTGCCTATGCGTGCCTTCGCTGCAACCTCCACAAAGGCCCAAACCTCACGGGCATCGATCCAAAGACAAAAAAGCTCACCAAGCTGTTCAATCCGAGACGGCACCTTTGGTCGAAACATTTCCGGTGGGATGGGGCGGTGTTGGTCGGCAAAACCGCCGTCGGGAGAACGACGGTCGATGTCCTCGCCATGAACGACCCAGCCCGCGTCGCTCTCCGCCAAGAACTTCTCGAGCAGGGACTCCTCTTGCCGGAGGAGCGTGAGTAGAAATGCTCCGTCAAGACTCTCGGTCGGGATCCTCCGCAGCGGGCGTGGAGCGTACGAGAATGCGGTGGCATTGGCGAGAGTCTGATGGAGGAAGTCGGTCATGCGGATCGCGATTGTCAGCGATACTCATAGCCGCTATGCCACGGTCGAGGCGGCCTTGCAGTTGATTGAGGCGAAAAAGGTCGAGTTGATCCTGCACTGCGGCGACATCGAGGATGCCGAAACCGTGTGGCTGTTTCCGGGCAACACCCATTTCGTCTTCGGCAACTGCGACACGGAGCGGGCGAGCCTGCGCCAGGCGATCTATGGCATCGGCGCGACGCTGCACGAACCGTTTGGCCAGCTCGAACTGGACGGCGTCAACCTTGCGTTCGTCCACGGCGACGACCACGAACTGCTGAACGAACTGGCGCACAGCGCGAAGTACGACTACGTCTGTCACGGCCATACGCACGTCGCTGCCGAACATCGCACCGGGCCAACGCGGGTCATCAACCCCGGAGCGCTGCACCGGGCGCGACCGAAGAGTTTCGCGATCCTGGATATCCCGAGTGGAGCGATCGAGGCAGTTGCGATGGAGTGAACCTGTTTAGCCGCGGTTCTCCGAACCGCGGCTAAACGGCATCTCAGCGAAGCGCGATCGGCCGCAGCGTAAAACCGGCTGTCGTGCCGCGGATCTTGTTCGTCATGCACACGTAGCAAAACTCGGAGACGCCGTCGCGCGCCAGGTCTTCCAGATAATGGAACTCGCCAATGTGGACGCCCTGCTGCACGAGCAGGTAGCGATGCACCGGGATGAACGTCTGCGGTTCTTTGGGAGCGGGTGCGTGCTCCAGGCCGCTCGTGTCCGAGCCGATCAGGATGGCGCCCTTCTGCTCGACCAGCCACTTCGCCGCGGCCAGATCGATGCCGGCGCTGTCGTGCTGGCGGATCTTGTCATGGTCGGAACCGTTCTTGCCCCAGTAACGCAGGACTCCGGTGCGGATCATCACCGTGTCGCCGGGGCGCAGTGTCGTCTTCTGGCGCTGCAGACATGCCTGCAAGTCGGCCACCGTGATGCGGTAGTGGCTCGGCAGGGCATCGACCTTCCGCATGGCAGCGACATCGAGGAGAACGCCGCGCGTGATGATCGGCGGAATGGTCGTGGCGTCGCATTTGCGGATGCCGAAGTTCCCGCCCCAGTCTGCCTCCTTGAAACCGTTGTACCACTGGTTATCGTCGCCGGCCGTGATGTGGCCAAGGCTGTCGATCTGTGTCCCAACATTATCGTTGAGGAACAGGGCACAACTGTGCCAGGCGACCTTGTCGGGATTGACCTTGGGATCCTTTGCAGCCGGGAAATCGCCCTGTCGCCTAACACCCTCGGGGCCGCGATACGTCAGAATGACGCCCGGATTGTGGCCGGGCCAGCGGAACGACTCGGCGTCGTAGGGCACGCCCAGGTCGTACACCTTGCCCTGCTTGACCAGGCTCAGGGCCGCCTTGATCGTCTCGGGCGTCATGGCGTTGAGCGAGCCGACCTCGTCGGCAGCGCCCCACGGTCCCCAGCCCTTGCCCTTGGTCCAGCCCTTGACGGCGGGTTGCCCGGGTTCGTCGCCGCCCTGTACCGAACGCCCCGAAAGCGTCCAGCCCAGCGCAAAACAAGCCACCATCCCCGCCACGCTCGCCGTCCAGCCGCAAACTCGCATGGTAGAACCTCCCAGGATTTGATCCACATTCGTCATGCCTCCAGCACCGGCGCACACGGCAGCCGAAACGTCTCCGCTACCGCCGGGTTCGTAATTTTGCCACCGCGAACATTGACACCCTGCGCCAGCGCCGGGTTCTCGCCCACGGCTCGCTCGAACCCTTTGCGCGCCAGTTGCAGCACGTAGGGCAGAGTCACGTTTGTCAGCGCGTAGGTGCTCGTCCGGCCCACGGCACCCGGCATATTCGTCACGCAGTAATGGACGACATCGTCAACTATGTAGATCGGATTACTGTGAGTTGTCGGTTTCGACGTCTCGACGCAACCGCCCTGGTCGATGGCGACGTCGATAATGACCGCCCGTGGCTGCATCCGCCGCAAATCCTCGCGGCGGACCAGATACGGCGCCTTGGCGCCGGGGATGAGGATGGCGCCGATGAGCAGGTCGGCGCGGTTGAGGCTGTCGAGGATGTTGTGGCGGTCGCTGAACAGAGTCGTGACGTTCCGCGGCATGACGTCATCGAGGTAGCGCAGGCGGTCGAGGTTGACGTCGAGGATCGTGACGTTGGCGCCGAGGCCGGCGGCGACCTTCGCTGCGTTGGCGCCGACCACGCCGCCGCCGAGAATCACCACGTTCGCCGGCAGCACGCCCGGCACGCCGCCGAGCAGGATGCCGCGGCCCTCCTGCGGCCGTTCCAGAAACTTCGCCCCCTCCTGGATGCTCATACGGCCGGCGACCTCGCTCATTGGCGTCAGCAGCGGCAGCGTGCCGCGCGCGTCCTTGATCGTCTCGTAGGCGACCGCCGTGATCCCGGACTTCATGACGGCCTGCGTCAGCCCTTCGTCGGCGGCGAAGTGGAAGTAGGTGAAGATAATTTGGCCGGGCCGCAGCAGCGACCACTCCTCGCGCAGCGGCTCCTTGACCTTGACGATCAGGTCGGCGCGCCTCCAGACGTCCGCGGCGGCCGGCACGATCTCCGCCCCGTTCGCGGCGTACTGCTCGTCGCTGATGCCGCTGCCCTGGCCGGCACCGGCCTGGATCAGCACCTTGTGCCCGGCGCGCGTCAACTCGTCGGCGCCGACCGGGATCATGGCGACCCGATATTCGTCGGTCTTGATCTCCTTGGGCACGCCGATCACGTACTTCGCGGCTGCGGTCATGGCTTCATCCGTGGTTGAGAGTGTGGGACAACGGAGTACAAAGTACCGAGTACGGAGTACCGAGTACAGAGGAACGCAGGGGGCCGCTTGCTCGGGACGGTGTCCTCGCTACTCCGTACTCTGTACTCTGTACTTGGTACTCGGGACTCCTTCTTCCCACTTTCCTCAGGAGGATAGACAATGCGCTACACTCTCTTCGCCGCCGCGATCACTCTGCTGGCCCAGTCGCCTGCCTCGGCCCAGGACAAAAACCCGGTCGTCGTCCTGGAAACCTCGATGGGCAAAATCAAGATCGAGCTGTTCGAGAAGAAGGCACCGATCACCGTCAAGAACTTCTTGCAGTATGTTGACGACAAGTTCTACGACGGTGTGATCTTCCATCGTGTCATCCCGAACTTCATGATCCAGGGCGGCGGCATGGAACCGGGCCTGAAGGAAAAGAAGACCCGGCCGCCCATCAAGAACGAGGCCGGCAACATGCTGGCCAACGAGCGGGGCACCCTCGCCATGGCTCGCACGTCGGACCCGGATAGTGCCTCGGCCCAGTTCTTCATCAATCTGAAGTACAACGATTTCCTCGATCGCGCCAAGGCCGGTGATGGGGTCGGCTATGCGGTCTTTGGGCGCGTGACCGAGGGGATGGACGTGGTCGATAAGATCGCCGCTGTCAAGACCGGCAACAGCGGCGGCCATCAGAACGTGCCGACGCAGGATGTTGTCATCAAATCGGCACGGCGCGCGCAGTAGAATACAGATGGGCCGCCGTACACTGCGGCGGCCCTGTTCGCTGTGCCTTCAAGGAGACAACAGATGCCTGTTCTCCACCTAGACGCAGTCCCCAACGACCTGTATGACCGCCT